>CAMUZQ010000070.1 GCA_947165275.1 uncultured Lachnospiraceae bacterium
AAAAAACTTCAAGCTGAAAATATCTTGCCCCATCGAGCCAAAAACAATAAAGTATAGATTCCTGTTTTTTGATAAAAAACGGAAATCTATGCTATATTATATGTGATGAGCGCTTTATTTTTCTATGCATGCTCATCGGGAAGGGGTATTTTTGGAGATATGGGAAAATGGCTAATATAAAAAGCATGACAGGCTTCGGCAGGGGAGAGATCACTGAAAACAACAGGAAGTTTACAGTGGAGATCAAGGCCGTAAATCACAGATATCTGGAGGTGTCGGTCAAGCTTCCCAAGAAGCTCACGGCCTTCGAAGCAAATATCAGAAACGTGATGAAGGAATACATGGAGAGAGGAAAGGTGGATGTCTTCGTATCCATGGAGGATTATAATGATGCAGCGGAAAGCGTCAAATATAATTCGGCCCTTGCTCATGATTACATGAATTATCTTCAGGAAATGGCCGGTGAATTCGGGATACAGAATGATATAAGGCTTTCGGTGCTTGCAAGATTTCCCGACGTGTTTACCATGGAGGATATCGAGGCGGACGAGGAGGAGCTCTGGGGAGCGCTTGAAAAAGCAGTCAGGGCCTCCTGTGAAAGATTTGCCGAGGCAAGGGAAAAGGAGGGAGAAAATCTCAGGAATGACCTGCTTTCCAAGCTTGAGCTGATGGCTGATTATGTGGATTTCATCGAAAAAAGATCTCCGCAGATAGTCGAGGAATACAGGAAGAAGCTTGAGGATAAGCTCCGGGATATGCTTGCCAGTCTGGATGTGAAGGCAGATGAAGGACGGATCGTTACCGAGGTCACAATATATGCGGATAAGGTTTGTGTCGATGAGGAGATAGTGAGGCTCAAAAGCCATGTGAAGGCCATGCAGGATGCCCTGCGTGAGGGAGGAGCCTGCGGCAGGAAGCTTGATTTCATTGCACAGGAAATGAACAGGGAAGCCAATACCACCCTCTCCAAATCCGGAGATCTGGCGCTCACGGACAAGGCGATAGAGCTGAAGACCATGATAGAAAAGATAAGGGAACAGATACAGAACGTAGAGTAAGGATTCTGCAGGGAAATGCAAGGAGAATTTGAATGATAAATACCGGTCGTGGTATACTGACAGTCGTTTCGGGGTTTGCGGGCTCGGGTAAGGGTACGGTTATGAAAAAGCTGATATCGGAGCATGATAATTACGCCTTATCCGTATCGGCTACATCGCGGCAGCCCAGACCGGGCGAGGAAGAGGGGATCAGTTATTTCTTCAGGACCAGAGAAGAGTTCGAGGAAATGATAAAAAAGGATGAGCTCCTTGAATATGCCGAATATGTGGGAAATTATTACGGAACCCCTAAGGATTTTGTATTCAGCAAAATGGACGAGGGGAAGGATGTGATCCTGGAGATCGAGCTTCAGGGCGCCATGCAGATAAAAGAGAAATATCCTGATACCCTGCTCATATTCCTCACACCGCCCGGCGCAGATGAGTTATATAAAAGACTTAAGGGCAGGGGCACCGAGACAGACGAGGTCATAGCAAAAAGGATGAAGAGGGCTTCCGAAGAGGTTCTTTGCATCAAGGACTATGATTATCTTGTGATAAATGATAATATAGATGACTGTACGCTCAGGGTTCATGATATAATACAGGTTGCTCACCGGACAGTGAGACACGAGAGCGAACTCATAAAACGTCTGGAGTCAGAGCTTACCGCATTTATATAGAGCAAAGATCGTACTAATATTTTTTAGGAGGAGTTTTATTATGCTGCACCCGTCATACGGAGACCTGATGGACGTTGTAAATGCCGACGTTAAGGAGGGGGACGCCCCCATAGTCAATTCGAGATATTCCATAGTGCTTGCCACGGCAAAGAGAGCCAGACAGCTGGTGGACGGAGCCGATCCCATGATCGAGACGACCGAATACGACAGACCGCTGTCAACCGCGGTGGAGGAGCTTTACGAGGGCAAGCTGAAGATCGAAAGTCACGATCAGGATGAAGCGTTCGTCTGAAAAGCTTATAAAAACAAAAAATCCTGAAGACCTCAGGATTTTTTTTGTCTCACTCGGGTGTGACAAAAATCTTGTGGATTCCTCCCAGATGATAGGTCTACTGAGGGCGAAGGGCTATGTCATAACCGATGATGAGGAAGAAGCCGATGTGGCTGTCGTCAATTCCTGCTGCTTTATCGGAGACGCCAGGGAGGAGAGCATAAATACCATCATAGAGCTTGGGGAAAGGAAGGCTTCAGGAAAGCTCAGGGGACTTATCGTCTGCGGCTGCCTTGCCCAGAGGTATTCCGATGAGATCATGAAAGCCATGCCGGAGGTCGATTCCATAGTAGGGACCACCTCTATCGACAGTATCGCTGCAGCAGTGGATGAGGTCAGACGGGGGATACATGAAAGACATATAGAGGATATCGACAGATATGTCTACATGAAGGGCCGGACAGAGCAGACGGGTCTGCCCCACAGCGCCTATCTCAAGATAGCCGAGGGATGCAATAAAAACTGCACCTACTGCGTGATACCAAAGGTGAGGGGACATTACAGATCTGTTCCGATGGAGGATCTTCTTGAGGATGCCGACTCCTATGCAGCAAGAGGTGTAAAGGAGCTGATCCTTGTGGCACAGGAGACAACCGTATACGGAGTAGACCTTTACGGAAAAAAATCACTTCATATCCTGCTTGAGAAGCTGTGCCGCATAGAGCAGCTGGAATGGATCAGGATCATGTACTGTTATCCGGAGGAGATCTACGACGGACTCATAGACTGTATTAAAAACGAGCCGAAGATCTGCAATTATCTGGATATCCCGATACAGCACTGCTCAGACAGGATACTCCGGCTTATGGGAAGAAAAACAGACAGGAACAGTCTGGTTAACATAATCCGAAAGCTCAGGGGTGAAATAGAGGATATCGCACTGCGCACGACTCTTATTTCGGGGTTTCCCACGGAAACCGAGGAGGAGCACAGAGAGCTTGTCGATTTTGTTAAGGAAATGAGATTTGATAGGCTGGGCTGCTTTCCTTATTCAAGAGAGGAGGATACGGCAGCGGGAGCCATGGCCGGTCAGATACATCATGCGACAAAAAAACGGCGGGCCGGAGAGATCATGAAGACACAGCAGGGGGTGGCCTTTGATAACGCTGCTCTGCAGATCGGCAGGAGAATGCCTGTCATCATCGAGGGAAGGATACCCGGGGACGGGGTATATATAGGGAGGACGTACAGAGATGCTCCTGATGTGGACGGGTATGTTTTTGTGGGGAATCCCGGCAGGGAACTGATGAGCGGTGATATGATAGATGTCATCATAGACGGAGCAGAGGGCTATGATCTTACAGGCTGCCCTGTGGAATAAAAGATAATGATGAAGGAGGTTAACATAATATTATGGAAATGAATCTGCCAAACAAACTGACTGTTTTCAGGGTCCTTCTGATCCCTTTCTTTGTCATTGTCCTTATGACAAACTGTCTGGGCGCAGCCTCCAAATGGGTGGCGCTCGTCATTTTCATTATAGCTTCGCTTACCGACCTTCTTGATGGCAAGATTGCGAGAAGGTACAATCTCGTCACCACCTTCGGTAAATTTGCCGATCCTCTTGCAGACAAGATACTTGTGATATCCGCCATGATCTGTCTTGTTGAGCTGGGGCTCATAAGGTCATGGATAGTCATAATCATAGTGGCGAGAGAATTTATTATTTCCGGATTCCGCATAATAGCAGCAGAGAAGAATGTGGTGATCGCCGCGTCCTACTGGGGCAAGTTCAAGACCACCTTCCAGATGATCATGGTCATCATGCTGATAGCTGACATCGATAACGTGATCTGGCAGACAACGGCAGTCGTGATAACCTATATAGCACTGATACTCACCATTGTTTCACTGGTTGATTATATTATCAAGAATAAAGAAGTAATGATGGATCGTAAGACGGAGGATGGCAATGAAGGCTGAGATAATCTGTGTGGGGACGGAGATCCTCATGGGAAACATAGTAAACACCAATGCGGCGTATATAGCAGAGGGACTTGCGGGACTGGGGATATCCTGCTTTTATCAGAGTGTGGTAGGGGATAATGATTCAAGACTCAGGGAGATTTTCGATGAGGCCTCGGAGAGGGCCGATATCATCATACTTTCCGGCGGCCTTGGTCCTACTGAAGATGACCTGACCAAGGAAACCGTAGCCAGGGCCATGGACAGGGAGCTGGTGCTTGATGAAAGGGCCTGGGAAGAGATACAGGTCTATTTTGAAAAAAGACATCTCAAGCTTACGGATAATAATAAAAAACAGGCTTATGTGCCTGACGGGGCAAAGGTTCTGTATAATAAAAACGGCACTGCCCCGGGGATCATCCTGGAGTCCGGCAAGGTGACTGCGATACTGCTCCCGGGCCCTCCCGGAGAGCTTATACCTATGTGGGACAGACAGGTGGTGCCTTATCTCAGGGAGCTGTCCGGAGAGGTGTTTTATTCTGAAACGGTCAAGGTATGCGGTATGGGAGAGAGTCTGGTGGAGACGGAGCTGAAGGATCTTATCGACGCTCAGATAAATCCTACCATCGCTACCTATGCAAAGATCGGAGAGGTCCATATAAGGGTCACTGCAGGAGCTTCCGGAAAAAAGGAGGCAAAAAAGCTTGTAAAGCCTGTTACCGCGGAGATAAAGAAGAGGTTCGGAGCCAGGGTCTTTACGACGGATGAGAATGTGACGCTGGAGGAGTCGGTCATCAGCCTTTTGAAGGAAAAGGGCTTTACTCTGTCCACTGCGGAATCGCTTACCGGGGGAATGCTCGCAGGCAGGATAATAAACGTACCCGGAGCGTCGGAGGTCATAAATACAGGCTTCATAACCTATTCGGATAAATCAAAGAGAAAGCTTCTGGGTGTTAAAAAATCAACCTTTTGGAAATACGGAGCCGTCTCCGCAAAATGCGCAAAGAGGATGGCAAAGGGCTGTGCATCTGCAGCAGGAGCCGATGCTGCCGTATCGCTCACAGGGGTCGCAGGTCCCGGCGGCGGGACAGACAAAAAGCCGGTGGGCCTTACCTATATAGGGGTTTGCGTGAAGGGCAGGATACGGGTTAAGAAGTATTTATTCTCCGGAAACCGTATGAAGATAAGAGAGTCGGCTGTGGCAGCGGCGCTGACTCTGCTGAGGAAATGCCTGTTGGAGGATGAGCTCTGAAAACTCCGGAAACAGCGGGGCAGCGCTCAGGCTTCCTTGTTTTATATTACTCAGCATGTTAGAATAAAATGTTCGAAGGCAATGCTGTTCAAACTGCATTTCCCTGAACAGAGTTTCCGGTTTTGCAGAGGGGAATAGATTTGGCAGAATATACAAGTGATCAATTACGGGAGATAGGAGAGGGCAAAAAAGCTTCCCTTGATACCACTATATACGAAAATCCTGATTTCCTTGCGATACAGATGCGCCAGATCAGGATGGCTTTGGCTGCCGGGCTTGATGTTGCGCCTTATGTCAGACCGGAATTTGACTGGATGCAGATGGAGGAGATCTTCACCGGACTGGAGCACGGGCTTGATGTAAGTCTCTATGCGGATCCGGAGATCCCGTATGAAAAAATGCATCAGGTGCGCAAGGGCCTCGAGAGCGGGATAGACATCTCGAAGGAGATCCGTTACAGCGCCGGAGTTCTCAAGCAGTTAAGAAAATCCATAGAAGAAAAAGTAGATATCCATAAATATGTGGAAGAGGGGTACGATCCGGAGCAGCTCTATCAGATAAGGCTGGCCCTTAATCATGGTATCGATCTCGAGGGCTATATAGAGACCGATTTCAGAGGCGCGGCCATAGCCGAGATAAGGATAGGGCTGGAGGAGGATATAGACGTCACGACATATGCCGATATCAAATTCGGCTGGCGTCAGATGAGAGAGATCCGCTTCGGACTTGAGAACCGTCTTGATATATCAAAGTACGCAAATCCGTATTATGACTGGGAGCAGATGAGAGAGATCCGGCTGGGTCTGGCAGAGGGTCTTGATGTATCAAAATACAGCACTCTCATGTATACCAGCAATGAGATGCGCAAGCGCCGTCTCATCCTTGAGGAGGGCGGCGAGGATGTGACTGTAAGCTCGGATGATTTTGAGCTTTATACCACAAGCGGCGGTATAGAGGCTTTTATTTCCATGAAGAGGGAAGGGGAGAAGGTCGACAGGGATTCCCTCATTGAAAGCCTTGCCGAAATGGAAGTGACCTATGGTCTGATAGAGGAGACCATAGATAAGATCTGCAGCGGTAATTACGACAAAAAAGCCATGCTCATCGCAAGAGGAAGCATACCGAAAAAGGGTGCAGACGGAAGCTATGAGTTTTTCTTCAATACAGATACGGATAATAAGCCGAAGATCCTGTCGGACGGTTCCGTGGATTATCAGACGATGGAGAAATTCACGGTCGTCAAGGCGGGAGATGTCCTGGCCGTGTATCATGACGCAGAGGAGGGTGAGGAAGGATATGCCGTAAACGGCTCTGCGATAAGCGGAAAGAAGGGAATTGAGAAGGAGCTCCTTAAGGGGACCGGATTTACGCTTTCAAAGGATAAGCATACCTATACCGCAGCCATAGACGGCATGGTGGAGCTCAAGGGCAATATACTGAACGTGGTCAAGCATCTGGAGGTCGGAGATGTGACTCTGGCAACCGGAAATATTGATTTTGACGGCAGTGTGCATGTGAAGGGCAATGTGGAGAACGGTGCTGTGGTCAAGGCGGTCGGAGATATCGTGGTCGACGGCAACGTGGGAGGCGCCGAGCTGATCTCCGAAGGACATGTGACCCTGAACCGCGGCATGAATGCCGGGAGACACGGCAAGGTCACTGCAAAGGGCGGCGTTACCAGCAAGTTTTTTGAGAGTGTGATCGTGATCACAGAAGGTGACATCCAGGTTACAAATGCTGTAAACAGTCTGATGAGAGCCAAGGGATGGATCAGGTCCGCCAGCTCGATCATAGGCGGGAAGGCTTTTTCCTCAAGAGGCTATAAGGTCTTTAACCTGGGGAATGATGCAGGCACCCTGACCCAGATACAGACAGGCATAGATGAGGATATCGTAAACAGGATAGGCGAGATCACCGATAAGATGAAGGAGAATAACAAGCAGCTCATGCTCCTTGGCAATACCATGAAGGAGCTGCAGATGAAATATCCTCCGGAGGTAAGGAATACGCTTCCGCTGTACAAGAAGATAGATAATGCGATCTTTACCATAAACAAACAGCAGGAGGAGATGCAGAAGGAAAAGGAAAGACTGAATCTGCAGGTTTTATTCAGCAGGGAGGCGTCCGTGACCATAGACGGTACGGCACATGAAGGGGTTATCTGCATTTTGGGGAAAGGCAGATGGGAAGCCTCGGGAGAGAGACATATAACCCTTAAGGGGACCGGCGGAGCGGTCGTCAATATGGTAAAGGGTTGATAAAGACCGGGAATGACTGAGACCGGAGGGTGATATCATGAGAGATACAGTACTTATAGTAGATGATCAGAGCGTTAACAGGGATCTGCTGTCGGAAATATTAAGAAACGATTACAAGATAAGGGAAGCGTCAAACGGAGTGGAGGCGCTCGGGCTTGTGGCCAGCATGAGGTCAGATATAGCTGTCATGCTCCTCGATATAGTAATGCCGAAAATGGGGGGACAGGAGGTTCTGGCAAAGCTCAGTGAGGCGAAGCTGATGGATGAGTTTCCAATCATCATATGTTCGGGCGAGGGATCCCTGGATATAGTCGAGAAGTGCTTCTCCTATGGCATATCGGATTTTATTAGGAAGCCTTATGAGAGCGAGATGGTGCTGCAGAGGGTCAAAAAGCTTGATTCACTGTACAGGTCCCGCAGGGACAGCAATGAGAAGCTCAGGAAGTTCGCAAAGGTCCTGCAGGCTCAGAATAAGATGCTGGAGGAGAAAGCGAAACAGCAGAGATCCGATAATGTCAGCCTCATGGATTCACTCGGTACCATAGTCGAATACCGTAATACCGAGAATCATGATCATATAAGGAGGGTGAAGGCCTTTACCAGGGTGCTTGCGCTTCATATGATGAAGGAATTTCCCGAGTACAAGCTTGATGCGGAAAAGGTGGAGCAGATCACTGCGGCCAGCGCCCTTCATGATATAGGCAAGATCATGATACCCGATAATATTCTTTTCAAGCCGGGCAAATATACCTCCGAAGAGTTTGATTATATGAAGAGTCATACGATAAGGGGATATGACATAATCGCCCAGATAGCCGATAACTGGGATAAGGAGCTGATGGATTACTGTAAGCAGATAGCCCGTTCCCATCATGAGAAATATGACGGCAGGGGCTATCCGGAAAATCTGAAGGGGGATAAGATACCCATATCCGCCCAGATCGTCTCCGTTACGGACTGTTTTGAGGCGCTTATCAGTGAGAGTCTTTATAAAAAAGCATATACCTTTGACGTTGCCTTCCAGATGATACTCAACGGCGACTGCGGAGCCTTCAATCCCAAGCTGATGGAGGCCTTCAGGAATTCAAGAGCCGAGTTCAAGTCAATAGCCAGTGAAGGCGGTACTGTGGAGGACGCCATAGAGGAGGCAAATGTAGAGGCCTGATCTGTTTGAAAAATATACGGTTTTATGCTATCTTATGAGTACATCGATTCTGATGTACTCTTTTTTTACTGACAGATTTGTCAAAACGGGCAGAGGAGTCACCCCTGCCAAACAGATCCTGACGAACAGCCACGGAATTAATTGTGCATACTGCGCAGATTGATCCGTGACAGATCCTAAGCTCCGGCGGATTCCGCCACAGAATTCTCTGTATCATTCAGAAAAGGATGATCATCCTTTATGAGAAGAGGTGATGTGATATGTGATAAAAAATATGTTGACACAGAGTTTTATTTAATATACTATAGACGATACGAACAGCTGTTCGAGAAATGGAGAAATGATTTATGGATAATTCAGAAAAGATCAAGGCATTGGACGTTGCGATTTCCCAGATAGAGAAGCAATTCGGAAAGGGATCGGTCATGAAGCTTGGAGAGAATGTTGCGGATATGGGCGTAGGCTCCATACCGACAGGTTCTCTTTCGCTTGATATAGCTCTCGGGATAGGAGGCATACCAAAGGGAAGGATCATAGAGATATACGGTTCGGAATCTTCCGGTAAGACCACGCTGACACTGCATATGATCGCCGAGGCCCAGAAGATGGGAGGGATAGCCGGATTTGTTGATGCTGAGCATGCGCTTGATCCGGAATATGCCAGGAATATCGGAGTGGATATTGATAATCTCTATATATCCCAGCCGGATTCGGGAGAGCAGGCACTGGAGATCTGCGAGACCATGGTGAGATCCGGAGCGATGGATATAGTAGTAGTGGATTCCGTGGCTGCCTTGGTACCGAAGGATGAGATAGAAGGAAATATGGGCGACTCGCATATGGGGCTTCAGGCAAGACTCATGTCGCAGGCTCTGAGGAAGCTCACGGGAATAATAAGCAAGACGAATTGTACTGTCGTATTTATCAATCAGCTCAGGGAAAAGATCGGTGTCATGTTCGGAAACCCTGAAACCACCACAGGCGGAAATGCTTTGAAATTCTACGCTTCCGTCAGACTTGATGTAAGGCGCATTGACAAGATACAGCAGTCCGGTCAGATCATAGGAAACAGGACAAGGGTCAAGGTCGTTAAGAACAAGGTGGCGCCCCCCTTCAAAACAGCGGAATTTGATATCATGTTCGGAAAAGGCATATCAACTACGGGAGATATACTGGATCTGGCTTCGAATCTTGATATCATAAACAAGAGCGGCGCCTGGTATGCCTATAACGGAGAGAAGATAGGTCAGGGAAGAGAGAATGCAAAGCTTTTCCTTGAACAGAATCCGGATATCTGCAGCGATGTAGACAGGAGGATCAGAGAGCATTACGGACTGATCGAAGGAGCAGATGAGGCAGCTCCTGATGCGGAAGAGAAAAAGCCCGGAAGGAAAAAGAAAGCAGATGCTGATGAGGCAGAGGACTGAACTTCAAGGAAAGTCTCCCTGCCAGGAAGCATAAAGCGATCCCTGTATGATCTGATATGGAGATATATAAGATAGAGGATTACAAAAAAAACAGAAAGCTGGTGTATCTTGAAGAGGGGACACCGGCATTCTGTCTTTATAAAAAAGAGATAGAACAATTTGCACTGGAAGAGGGGAAGGAGATAGAAGCCGGAGTCTATGATGAGCTGATATCACTTCTTTCAAAGCGGGCCCGGGAACGCTGTCTTTATCTTCTGGATGATATGTCACGTACAGAATATCAGCTGAGAAGCAGACTGAAGGACGGCTTCTATCCCGAGGAAGCTGTGGAGAATGCGATCTCTTACTGTAAAGGAAAGCATTATATAGACGACAGAGATTACGCCGAACGGTATGTGTCTATCAAATCCGATACCCTTTCCGTATGCATGATCAAGCGGAAGCTTTTGGAAAAGGGGATATCACGAGAGATAATATCTGAGGTGCTGGAGGACAGCGATATCACAGAAGCCGATACGGTAAGGAGGCTGATACAAAGAAAATACGGCGATATCTCCGGGTATGATGATGAGCAGAAACAAAAACTCATCAGAAGACTTCTTTCCAGGGGATTCGGTTATGATTCCATAAAGAAGGCTGTCGAAAGAGATATATGACAGCTTGACATAACTTGTATTTCGCTTTATTATAATTTAGTTGTGTTGCACTATGCGGCACAGTCCAAAACTTAATTAGGAGGTACTCCTGTAAATGTCAACATTATTACTAGTTGTCATCTTTGCAGTTGTACTGGTTATCGCTATCGTCGTCACAGCATATATCGCTTCCGGCCATACCGAAAAGGTCATCAGTGACAAGATCGGCAGGGCGGACGAGAAGGCAAGACAGATCATAGATGATGCACTTAAAGAGGCTGAGGAAAAGAAGCGTGAGGCGTTGCTTGAGGTCAAGGAAGAGTCCATTCAGAAGCAGAATGAGCTTGAGAAGGAGATCAAGGACAGACGCGCAGAGGTTTCAAGGCTTGAGAGAAGAGTGCAGCAGAAAGAGGAATCTGTCGACAAAAAGGCAGATACGGTCGATAAGCGTGAAGCCAGCATAACAGCCAGAGAGGAGGAGCTTGCCAAAGAGAAGGAAAAGGTGGCAAAGCTCAATGAAGAACGTGTACGGGAACTCGAAAAGATTTCGGGACTTACCTCTGAACAGGCGAAGGAATATCTTTTAAAAATTGTTGAAGATGATGTGAAGCACGAGTCCGCTGTGATGATCAAGGAGTATGAATCACGTGCAAAAGAGGAAGCGGACAAGAGAGCAAAAGAGTATGTAGTAAGTGCGATCCAAAGATGCGCTGCGGATCAGGTTGCAGAAACTACCATCTCGGTAGTACAGCTTCCCGGAGACGAGATGAAGGGACGTATTATCGGACGTGAGGGCAGGAATATCCGCACCATCGAAACACTTACCGGGGTTGACCTTATAATCGATGATACTCCTGAAGCGGTCATCCTTTCAGGGTTTGATCCTATAAGAAGAGAGGTTGCCCGGATAGCTCTTGAACGTCTCATCGTTGACGGCCGTATCCATCCGGCCCGTATCGAGGAGATGGTTGAAAAAGCCCAGAAAGAGGTGGAGAACCAGATCAAAGAGGAAGGAGAAGCTGCAACACTTGAGGTAGGTGTGCATGGGCTTCATCCCGAGCTGGTCAAGCTTTTGGGTAAGATGAAATTCAGGACCAGTTATGGGCAGAATGCCTTGAAGCATTCCATAGAGGTTGCACAGCTGACCGGTCTGCTGGCTTCAGAGATCGGCGGTATCGATATAAGGCTTGCCAAAAGGGCAGGACTGCTTCATGATATCGGAAAAGCTGTCGATCATGATATGGAGGGCAGTCATGTACAGCTTGGTTCTGAGATATGCAGAAAGTTCAAGGAATCACCGACAGTGATAAATGCCGTCGAATCACATCACGGCGACACAGAAGCAACATCACTCATAGCCTGTCTTGTTCAGGCAGCGGATACGATATCTGCAGCCAGACCGGGTGCCAGAAGAGAAACACTCGAGAATTACACAAACAGGCTCACACAATTAGAAGATATAGCAGATTCCTTTAAGGGAGTCGAAAAATCCTTTGCTATTCAGGCAGGTAGGGAGGTTCGGGTTATAGTAGTACCCGAGCAGGTTACGGATTCTGATATGGTTCTCATAGCGAGAGATATTGCGAAACGCATAGAAAGCGAGATGCAGTATCCAGGAACCGTAAAGGTCAGTATGATAAGGGAATCCAGAGTGACCGATTACGCAAAGTAGAAAATTCAGGCCTGATAATCTGTGGATTATCAGGCCCTGATTCTTTTAAGGGGAAAATATTCGAAATGAAAAACAGACTTGGTGATATAGCTATACTTGTAGCGATCATAGCCGTGATAGGAGTTCTGATATTTATGAAAAAGGATTCGATCATGGAGGCTCTCCACTTATCACCCGGAGGGGAGGAGGCAAAAAAAACAGAGGAGGCTTCCGAAAAAGCTTCTGAGGTGAAGGCTGAGGCTGATGAAAGCAGCAAGGATGAGAAGGATGACGCGGAAAGCGGTTCGGCAGCTTCTGAGGAAGCAGGCACAGGCTCTGAATCGTCGGTATCCGGGGATGCCGGAGCACCCGATGTTGAAAGCGGGATTTCGGTCAAAAACAATCTGAAGGTTACAGATCCGCTTCTTGCGGCAACCAAGGTGAGCGAGCCGTCAGGCTCGGCAGTGGTCCCCGAGGCAGGACTGATCGAGAATAATATAATAGGCGCATCCTGGACGGAGATAAAGGAGAATTACAGTTATACTGATTTTGAGGCTGATCAGGAGGATATAGCCCAGCTGAGATTCCTTGATGACGGTAATCTCAAATATTATCAGTCTCCGGCTTCGGGAGAGATCTTCGGAGTACAGGATGATACGATAGTTGCCTATCTGAAGCGCTGGGACGGGACTCCGCTTAATGAGGCGATCGGAGTTGAGGGTCTTTTTGATGTCGTGCCGTATATCTATCAATGTACGGATTATCTGAATATGTATGAATGGAAGATAGCAAACTGCTATGTGGGACTTCTGGTAGAGGATACCGGTGACGGCGTATCAAATAATGCTCCGCTTTATGCTGAGAGTTATGTGCTTCAAAGAAGGATAAACAGCTTTTTCAAATAAATCCGGGATCAGATACGGGTTTCATCCCCGGATAGTCTCCCGGTCCAGCATATCCATGATGTCGGCCTGCAGTATCATCTCCAGCAGGAGATGAAGAGTAATGAAACCGGCAAAGACAAAATCCATGACTATGTCCAGGGCGGTGGCCAGCAGGAGGGCTTCCGAAGGGATCCCTAACTGGGCCAGAAGGATACCATAGCAGGTCAGCATTGCTCCCGGAACGGGAGGGACTGCAATTGCCAGGATCGAGCTTACAAGCACAGTCATTATCAGCCACGCCGGAGTGACTTCCACATGATATAATCCCGCAAAAAACATACTGATAGAAGCAAAATATATAGCCACGCTGGGCATATAGATGACTATTCCGATCGGGAAGCCTATATCGAGAAGACGCCGTCTTATCCCCAGCTTTTTTTCGCCAGCTTCAAAGGAAGTGGGATAGGCGGCGATACTGGATCCGGTGCTGAATGCAATGATAAAGGG
>CAMUZQ010000071.1 GCA_947165275.1 uncultured Lachnospiraceae bacterium
CTTGAACTTCTTACTGACATACTACTTAAGACTTCCGCAAAAGCTCCTGCTCTTTGATCAGCGGTTCTTCAACAATCAGCTAAATTCCTTAAGCATCTGACCTGCATTATCCTTCGGTTTGACCTTCTTTACATGTTTAATTCTAATTGGAATGCGCCTATGAATCGTTAGCGCGAATGTGGACATAGAGTACACATAATGTGAACTCTTACAAAGAAAAACGCCAGCATCAGGATTAATCTAATCCTGAGCTGACGCTAAGTTATAATATTCATTTAGATTTCCATGCTATCTGGATTTAGAAGAAAATCATAAACACTCATTACCAATATGCCTTCATCATTATAAAGCGGTGCCACAGCATCCTTTGTAATAATAATTTTTTTTAATCCATCGCCTGTATTCACTAGTGAGCGTTGTTCCTGTTCCATCTTTTCTTTATCAGGCAACGCATAGGCTGATTGAATATAAAATCTCTTTGAACCTTTGTTGCAGACAAAATCCACTTCCAACTGTTTTCGAATCTTCTTACCATTTTTGTCAACTTCATTCATCACAACAACACCAACGTCCACATTATATCCACGAACTTTTAATTCATTAAATATAATGTTTTCCATTGCATGAGTCTCCTCAACCTGTCTAAAATTAAGTCTCGCATGCCGTTTTCCCGAATGTACTCCGAGAAATCTCCGCTGGTCAGCGCATTCGCTTTTGTCTTTACAAAGATATGGGGCGACACAACCTTCAGTTCCGAAGCAAGTTCCGAACCTTTTGTGTCCGGTTTGAACGTCCGCGTACCGAGCGACAAATTGCTGTGTTTGATATACCATCTCTGACAACTTCGAAGCCGCATAAAGATATGCCAATTTCATCTTCCAAAATATCTTTTGCATCCTCAAAATGTGTTGCTATATATTCCGGAGTATGGGCATCAGAGCCAAGAGTAATATATTTACCTCCCAAATCCTTGTACAGTCTGAGAATATCCCTGGATGGCTGTGTGTCTGACAAACCATAACGCCAAGAAGAAGTATTCAGTTCTAATCCTTTTCCTTCTGCAATTATGATTTTAAGTATTTCCTTAATAATATCCTGAACCTTTTCAAATGGATATATACCGTTTTTATCGTATCTTGTGATTAAGTCAAGATGCGCCAACACATCATAATTCTTAAATTGATTTATAACATCAAGTATTTCTTCGTAATACCTCCTGTTATATTCCTCCTGAGTCTTTTCTCGTTGAAAATCCTGAGTCCATAGCTCCAGATTGTCAATCTGATGAACAGAGAGCAGTACAAACTCCAGCTGATCACTGTATTTTGCATAGAGAGCTTCATACTGTGGTATGGTTATCGTCTGTATTCCAAACTCAAGCCCGGCGCGGATAATTATTTGATCCTTGTATTTTCTTTTTAATTCTTCAATTTCTTTAAAGTATCGGGGATAATCTACATTTGCAAGTGCCATACGCTCAGGTTCTCCGGGACCTCCTTTTCGATATTCCATTCCCCGGGGATCATCCCAGTCTCGCTTGATCCCATAATCCACATGATCCGTAAAGCAGATTTCTCGAAGCCCTAATGATATAGCCCGTTCCACCTGTGTCTCCATAGGAGTTTCCGAATCATCACTGTAATAAGTATGAACATGATAATCGGCAAACATTTTTCTACTCCGCAACAGGATATTTTTCGTTATCATTTTCTTCCTTCTCTATTCTTAGGATATCCAACCATGCTTCTTCATCGATTTCCCGGCCTGCAAAGTGCTTATTACGGTCTGCCTCAGTAATTTTTCGTATTACACGGCACGGATTGCCGGCAGCCACAGTCCATGCAGGGATATCTTTCGTAACGACAGAGCCAGCACCGATCACGGAATTATCACCTATGGTCACTCCCGGACATATCACGACATTGCCACCGATCCACACATTATTGCCTATGGTCACATCTATTCCATATTCATACTGCGTATTTCTGGTGGCAGGATGGACCGGGTGCCCTGCTGTATAGATTGCCACGTTCGGGGCAAGCTGCACATTATCACCGATCCTGATTCTGCCAACGTCAAGCATCGTGCAATTATAGTTTGCAAAAAAGTTCTTTCCCACTTCTATATGAGTGCCGTAATCACAATAGAACGGCGGATTGATAAAGGCTTCCCCGTCTGACTTTCCAAGAAGTTCATTTACAATTCTTTTTATGGAAGCAAAATCAGACCGGTCTACAGTATTCAGTTCCTGCGTAAGCCTTCTTGTGATCTTCTGTTCCTCAAACACTTCATCATCTGAAATATAAACCAGCTCCCTGTCTCTTCTTTCAACATTACTCATTTTCATCGAATCTATGCTCCTTAAAATAATACTCTTTATCATGATCATCAATCTTTCGGATTGGCTTACATGGATTGCCGGCAGCTATGGTATATGCCGGTATGTCTTTTGTCACCACCGATCCCGCACCGATCACTGCATATTCGCCTATCGTGATTCCTGGAAGTATAATCGCACCTACTCCTATCCATGCGCCATCTCCTATCGTAATAGGGAAAGAATACATACTGCCCTTGGCGCGTTCCTCAGGATCAATCGGATGTCCTGCTGTACATAGTGTTACGTTCGTTCCAAACAGACAACCTTTTCCGATAGTAATCTTGTAATCATCAATGAATGTCATCCCTGAATTAATATATGTACCGTCTCCAATCGTAACCGTTGAGCCTACTGCCAATGTCAGAGGCTGGTTAAAAGTGACCTGCCCTGCCAGGGATACTGCGGACAGGCTGTCCTGTCCGATCATTCCAACCATTAAAACATCTGCAGAACTGACTGCCGTGGAAAATACGTTTTGTACAGCTATCGGAAGTGATAATGCTATTACATTTCGTACAACAGCTTTATTATTCTTCAGCATAGCACTCCCCTTCCATTCATGATAATGTAATGATATAATCAATTTCAAAGTATAACAAGCACTATTGTATCAGGATTTTATAAGGATTGTATCAGCTATGACAAAATTAGATGTGATGCCCGACGCATCAGAGATTGTACACTATGACAGACCAGATTTGCCCCTGTATATAAGAATGGGAACCCTGTCCCATTATCCGGATCATAAGGCTCTGTGTCACTGGCATGAAGATTTTGAGTTTATAAGGATATATGATGGAGAGATGAATTATTTCATCGGCGGCAAGAATATCCGTATGAAGGCCGGAGACTGCCTTTTTGTCAACTCACGGCAAATGCACTACGGCTACAGCCCAAAGAAGAAAGAATGTCATTTTCTATGCGTACTGATTTCTCCCACAATCTTGACAGGAAGCAGACAACTATTTGATGAGAATATTGCTCCGCTTATGAATAACGCCAATTTCCCATTCGTCCATATCACTAAAAAAGATTCCGAAATAACCATGTTTCAGCATCTTCTTGATAAGACTTACCACTTAAAGGAAAACAAATCAAGCTACGAAATTCACGCTATGTCCGCCCTGCTGGAACTGATCTTAAGCCTGACAGAGCGTGAACCTGCCGCAGAAGATCTCAAGCCAGAGTCATCATGGCTAGACGCTCATAGAAAAATGGTGGCTTATATCTCTTCCCATTTCGTCGATGAGATC
This sequence comes from uncultured Lachnospiraceae bacterium, assembly GCA_947165275.1. Lineage (GTDB taxonomy): Bacteria > Bacillota > Clostridia > Lachnospirales > Lachnospiraceae > NK4A144. Next base: position 3,634 of record CAMUZQ010000071.1, read on the forward strand.
TCATTAAACGATATCGCAGGAAGCGCTTCAGTCAGCCGGGCTACGTGCTGCCGCATATTTAAAAGATTTGACCAGCTCTCTCCTATAGAGTTTCTGACCATTTACCGCCTTAATGTAAGTGCTGACCTTCTATCCAGAACAGATGACAGCATCTCTCTAATTGCAGGAAAATGCGGCTTTAACTCAGTAAGCTATTATTCCAAACTCTTCCTTGAACATTACGGCTGTCAGCCACATAAATATCGTAATCGCCGCCGTAGTAATTCCCATGCGATTCAGGAACAAGTTTAATCTACATAAAAAATGGTGTTAATGAATTCGCAGTCCTTCTGAACTATATCTCAGTTCATTCGTGTATTTCCAAAGGCAAGCCGTCCGGATCCCGGAAAAAAGTCATCTTCTCACCTGTAAAAGCGTCTGTCCGGATTGGTTCACACGGGATCCCTTCTGCTTCGAGCTTAGCAACCGTTTCCTCTACGCAGTCTACTCGAAAGGCCAGATGTCGCAGGCCATAGGCTTCCGGTGACAGGCGCTGTGGGTGATCTTTCATGATAAATATCTCCAGTTCACAATCCCCGAGCCGAAGGTCAATTTTCCAGTCGTCACGTTCCGGCCTGTAGTTTTCCCGAATAACACGAAATCCGAGCTTGTTCCGGTAAAAGTCCATCGCCTTGTCCTTATCGGAACATATGATGGCAATATGGTGTATCTGCGTCAAATCCATAAGTCAACGGGGACGGTTCTCACTGACTTTCACCCTGCCACAGCCCGGCTTCTCTTTCTTACTACCTGCATTACGACGCCCGCAGCGATGAGGGCGACGCCTATTCCATCGGTAACGAGCCCCGGGAAGATAAGCAGGATACCTCCTGCTGTGAGCAGTACTCTCTCGATGATCAGCATATCAGTCATCAGATAACCTTCAAGCGCGGACGCCACCCCGACTATCCCTATGAAGGCAGTGATGTATACCATGATCACGCTCGTAAAGCCGGTGTCTATGATCAGCATCTCCGGATTGAAGCAGAAGATATACGGGATAATAAATGCACCGATAGCCATCTTCGTGGCGGCATATGCCGTTCGCATGGGATTGGACTTGGCTATCGCGCTTCCGGCATAAGCTGCAAGCGCCACGGGAGGCGTGATATCCGCTACTATACCGAAATAGAACACGAAGAAGTGAGCCGCAAGTATCGGAACACCCATACGTGTAATGATCGGTGCGCAGGTGGCCGCCATGATGCAGTAGGTGGCCGTCGTGGGCACGCCCATGCCGAGCACTATGCAGCAGAGCATCGTAAGGAAGAGAGCTATAATGAGCTTGTCTCCCGCAACAGCTACTATCGCATTGATCATCTCGTTTGCAAGTCCTGTCATGGTGATGGTGCCGGATATGATACCTGCAACTCCGCAGGCTGCTCCCACAGTGATAGTGCCCTTGCCGCCTGCCTCAAGCGCCTCAAAGAACTTCTTGAGCGTGAAGCGCTCTCCGCCCGCGAATCCGTCTATTATGCCAACTATGATAGCAGCGACTATCGAAAATGCCGCAGCTCGCTGCATCGTCATCATGTTTTTGGATACCCATATAACAAGGAGCACGAGCGGCGCAAGAAGATATATCCTCTTCAGGAGCTTTGAAAAACGGGGAAGCTTGTCCACGGGTATGCCTGTAAGTCCGTGCTTCTTGGCTTCAAGGTGTACGGCTATGAAGATACCGGTAAAGTAAAGCACTGCGGGGAATACGGCCCTGACCAGGATATCCGAGTATGGAACTCCTATGATATCCGCCATAAGGAATGCCGCAGCTCCCATTATGGGAGGCATGATCTGTCCGCCGGTGGATGCTGCCGCCTCTACCGCTCCTGAGAATTCTGACTTGTATCCGGTCTCCTTCATCATGGGTATGGTAACCGATCCGGTGGTCACCGTATTACCGACCGACGATCCGCTGACCATGCCGCAGAGAGCCGATGATATGACTGCGACCTTGGCGGGGCCTCCTGCGAAGCGTCCTGCTATGCAGTTGGCCAGATTGATGAAGAGTTCGGATATGCCGGTGCGCTCGAGGAAAGCGCCGAATATGATAAACACAACGATGTATTTCGAGCACACGTTGATCGGTGTCGACAGTATGCCTGTCTTTGCATAAAAGAGATTACGAACAAGGTACTTAAGCCTTCCGATGGCGGACGGGTTTGTCAGCCCGTATACAAGCGCATACACGATAAAGAAAAGAGCGACGATAAGTATCGGCCACCCGACACTCCTTCTGGTCACTTCAAGAAGTGCTGCTATGCCGATCACGGCTATTAAGATCTGATACGGCTCAAATCTCGTACCCTGCTGGATGATCTGCTCGGCGCTGAATGTGTAGTATAAAAAGGCGCCGGATCCAAGGACCATGCCAAGGATGTCGTACCACGGGATGTAGTTTTCCCTGTTATTGTTTTTGTCAGCCGGATAATATAAAAATCCCAGCAGCACGATAAGTCCCATGAAGGAGGTAAGTCTGATCTCCTCGAGGAAAGTGGCGAACAGTGTCACCCATATGCAGAACAGCGAGAAACCGACAAGAAGGATCTTGACCGCAATCGCCGGTTTTCCCGTAAAGACGCGGAAATTGGATTCCCGGTCATATTTTTTCATGACCTGCTCGAGATCACCCTGATCTATTTCATTTATTGCTTTATTATCTGTCTGATTGGCCATAGAAATGCTCCTTATCTTATTACTGTGTTCCTACCTGTATACCATGCTCGCCAAAATAACGGGCCGCGCCTTCATGAAACGGGATCGTGATGCCGGCTGTCGCATTTTCGACTGACAACTCCTCTCCCTTGGCGTTCTCCACCGCTATCTCTGCCGTATGGTCAAATATTGCTGCGGTAAGATCGTACACGCAGTCATCATCCAGATCCGCATCCACGATCAGAGTCGCTTTTATCGTGATCGTCTCGACAGGCTCCGTCTGTCCCGGGTAAGTGTCTGCCGGGATCACCATGGGCGCATAATAAGGGCATATATTCATGATGTCATCCCTAAGCTGCCCCTCGATCGGTATCAGATACACTCCGTTCGTCGTGGCAAGCTCCGTGATAGCCGAAGTTGGCGCTCCCGCCACTATAAAGGCCGCATCGATCTGGCCGTCCTTGAGTGCTTCCTTACTGTCATCAAAGCTCTGGTACTGAGGCTTGATGTCGTCCACTGTGAGGCCTGCTCCTTCAAGCACATCCATGGCATTGAAAAATACTCCGGATCCCGGCGCTCCGATGGATACGCTCTTGCCCTTCAGATCGGCAACTGTCCTGATGCTGTCTTTCATCGTGATCAGCTGGACCGTCTCGGCATACAGTGCGCCGAGCACGCGGAAGTCCCTGCAGGGTCCGTCAGTCTCAAATGATCTGGTGCCGTCCCAGGCATAGCACATTACGTCGGACTGGGTAAAGCCGATCTGATAATCACCGTCGCCTATGCTCTGGATATTGGCCTTTGATGCAGCCGTGGATACAGCCGTGACGCTGTAATCAGTATAGTTTTTCATGTACTGGGAGAGCACGCCGCCGAAAGCATAATATGTTCCCGACGTTCCGCCTGTTCCCATCATCATCCTCTGCCCGCCGCATCCTGACAGCATCAGCATGGCGGCAAGGATCACACCGAAGACTCTGTGTTTCATACCGTATTTCATTTCCTGTCTCCCTTCCAGATCCAACACGCATCCTTGCAGAACGCGGTCACAATGCTCCAAGTATTATATCTGCGCACTGGGGTATGCTTATCTTTCCGACATCAAAGCAGAATGTGTAATTCGATGCATCATAGAGTTCGCTGCCCGTATATTGTTTGTAAAACGTGCGGCGCTTTTTGTCATGATCCTCCACGAGCTTTGCGGTAGGTTCCTCACCTTCCTCCCGGATCTCTATAGCCCGCTTCAGTCTTTTGTCCATGGGCGCATGAAGATATATGCTCATCGTATCGATGCCTGCATCTTTAAGTATCATGTTCGCGCAGCGTCCTACGATTATGCACGGTTCCTCGACAAGCTTTAAGATCACTTTTTTCTCAGCCGCATAGATCGCATCATACGAGCTGCTGTAGGAGACCGAGCTGTTGAGGAAATTATTCAGCACCTGTGATGTCCTGCTCATCTCCTCGCCCTCACGCTCGACGACTTCCTCATCATAGCCGCTCTCAGCCATGGTCTTCACCACAAATTCGTGATCATAATAAGGGATTCCAAGTCTGTCAGACAGGATCGAAGCAAGGCTTCTTCCGCCTGCGCCGTACTCCCTGTTGATCGTTATTATAGTTTTATTCTCCCCGCTCATTTTTCTCCTTCTCCTCTATACGGTGAATAATGCAGATCAGTGTGTTACTTTATATTCATACCTCTCACCTTCCGATGAGGTCTCTTCCTCTCAAATCCTTGCCCATAACGAGCCTCCTTTCCGAAGAAATGAAGCTCAGTATAATATTATAAGCATACCATTTTTGCCTCATTTCTTCAATATAATCTCACAATAGAAGCTTAAAAAACGTTGGAAAATCAACTGTTTCAGAGTTCAAGCGTATTACTGATGAATTGTTCGAACTCTTTCCTCTTTACCAATTTTTTTGTCCTGACAAACAAAACGAATGGACAGTTTGGGGTCTTAAGGAGCTTTTCAATTTTGTTCTGGCCTATGTTGCTGTATTCAGCAGCCTCACTTATGGTCAATGCAGCCTTCCGTTCCAGCGAAACCTTCAAATCGGATTCTGTCTTCAAAAGACCTTCCAGACCTTTTATCACAACAATTCTCTCTTCAGCGGAATCTGTACTGGCTTCGCAGCTCTCTTTATATCCCCGAAGTCCCGGCAGTTCTTTTCGGAGCCGCTTTGATATCTGTCGGATTGCATACAGATCATTTCTGCCGGTATTCCTGTATTACCACACCCGGCTTATAGAATGGAGCCAGTATTTCCGTACCTGTAAGGTCTGCGGTAAGGTATTTCTCGCCAAGTCCTTAAAATACGATACTGAAAATATGACTGTAGCAGAGGTTAAGGAACTTATATGGAGATACTTCATGAGCTACTGGAATAACAGGAGGATCTGCTCCTCCAATGAGGGACTCCCTCCCCTCATCAAGAGAAGGATGTACTATGACTCAGAGATGGGTATGGTGGCTTAGGGAATTTGGTGTAAGAAAAGTGTAAAGTAATATTGACAACTTCAATACCTAACCCCACCTGAACACTGCCAGCCTGTTGTTTATGTTTTTGCCCACTATGGCAAAGAGCTTTCCCCTGATGGAGTACTTCTTCATCTCCTCGTTATAGCTCTTTTCGGAAACATACTTAAGGCGAGATTCCAGATCGAGATATTCTCTGCCCGATCTTGTTCCCCATCCCACTGTTGCGTTTGTATTCTTTATGGCGTCATGATGACTTCCGTGTTTTTCAAGGAAAGGGGAGTGAAGCTCCGCGAGCAGATACCCCTTTGGGAAGCTGTCGCACAACATATTGAGGCATCTATCCATATCCATTTCTGCTTATGAAGCATCAACCTGTCTTTATGCTCCTTTGACTTACCATCTAACTGCTTATAGTATCCAAGCACAGAGAATGTGATTAAAAGAACCACTACGCCATACAGTCCCTGCATTGCTTTATTAAAGAATGAAGCTGCAATGAGCTTTGTCGCATATGGATAAAAGGATGAAAAGAACAGCATCACAATGGCACTCCAAACAGTTTTCTGACTGATCTTTTCAACCGCATGATAGGACTGATGGATGTTCACCCACATCGCTCCAAGCCAGAAAAATGATAATGCATAGGCAAAGAAATTTGTCCTTAATGCCCACAATCCTGCAATGTCATATGTTTCCGGCCTCGGAAGTTCCAATACCAAAATTGTCATAATGATAGCCAAAACCGCATCTATGAATGCGCCCAGCCTGTCCTTTTCCATCATTCAAACCTTCTTCCTAATGATCAAATGTTGCCGCCACCTTTGTGAGCAGGTTGCGGATTTCCAAATGTTGAGGACATACCCTTTCACATTTTCCGCATTTGATACAGTCAGATGCTCTACCATGTCCGTTTCCGGTTACAATATTTTCATAATAATATCCGGTATTCCAGTTATGAAAAGCTTCATGCGCATTAAGTGCTGCAAACAGGTCCGGGATACGGATTCCTTTAGGACATTCACTCTCTTCAATACAGTATCTGCAAGAAGTACAAGGTATCAGATTTAATCCTTTAAAGATACCGCACACCTTCCTTACCGCCCCGTGTTCTGCTTCCGTAAGAGGCATGAAATCTTTCATTGCACTGATATTATCCTCCATCTGAGGCATATCACTCATACCGGATAACACCACTGCAACATTTGGAAAGCTTGCTGCGAAGCGGATCGCATAGCTTGCATTTCTGCTCGCAGCCGAGAGGCTGCAAGAGCCCGCCGGCTTTGAGGCATCAGAGGAATCCGCAAGGATTCCATCATCATTGCTGCCGCCATTCAAATCACGGAGTATCTTATCCGCATCCTCCGGCAGGTTCACCAGACTTCCACCCTTTACCGGCTCCATGACGAGCACCGGCTTATTGTATTTCTCGCACACTTCATAAACCTTCCGGGCTTCTACTGTGGCATCTTCGTAATCCAGATAGTTAAACTGAATCTGAACCACCTCTATCTCCGGATGCTCTGACAGGATCATTTCCAAAACATCTGCCTTGTCATGAAATGAAATACCAAAGTGTCTGATCAGCCCTTCTTCCTTAAACTTATATGCGGTCTCATATGCCTTACATCTCTTAAACTTCTGATAGTTGTTGTGATCCTGGGCGTGCATCAGATAGAAATCAAAATAATCCACGCCGCACCATTTCAGCTGTTTTTCAAAGAAGGGACGGATTTCCTCCTGAGATTTGAAATACGGATCTGTCAGCTTATTTGTAAGCAGAAACGATGAGCGGTCATATCTCCCCGAAACACAGTCTCTGATCGCCGTTTCTGACTGTCCTCCGATATATCCGTGCGCCGTATCAAAATAATTGAATCCAGCCTCTATGAAAGCATCCGCCATTTTAGAAAACTCATCGTAATCCACCTGCCCGCCCTTCATCGGCAGCCTCATGCAGCCAAATCCGAAATTGCCGTGAATCTCCGGAAACCATTTGCTATTTTCCATGCCTTGCACCCTCCAATTTATTTCTTTTCTATCATCTTCACTACTCTGGAAGGGTTCCCTACCGCAACCGCATTATCCGGGATATCCTTGGTTACAATACTGCCTGTTCCTACAATGGCATTTTCTCCGATGGTGACACCGGGCAGGATATTTACTCTTGCTCCGATCCACGCATTACTTTTGATATGGATCTTCTTTGTCATGATCACACGGATATTTTCAGGCTCATGATTTACCGTAAAAAGTCCGACTTCCGGTCCAAGCATTACGCCATCCTCAATCTCAATGCCGCCAAGGCTCATGACGGTAAGTCCGTGATTTGCAAAGACATTCTTTCCAAGTTTTAAGCAGTTGGCAAGATCAACCTGAAACGGTGGTGTAAAGAAGGTTCCATCCTTCATCTGCCCAGCAAGCAGCTCATTCTCCAGCTCAACGATCTTTTCTCTATCCTTTGGCGGTGTTGCATTGATCTCAAAACAAAGCTGTCTGCAGCGATCCATCTCGCCATGGGCTTCTCTCTGATAATCCTCATCACGGATATCTATTGCCTCTCCACTGTGCAATCTTTCAAATACATTCATTTAAAATCTTCTCCTTGAGCTCTCTTTTATTCCAATACTCTGATCTCAATGGTCCCAGGTGCGTCCTGCAGAGTGTTTTCAATGCCTCCGCATATTTCTGCTATTACATAAACCTTATATGGTGCAATATCCATTTCCTTAAAATTGAGTGCAAAAGCATTCCAATCTTTGAAGTAATACAGCCATCCTGCTTTTACGTGGGATGTACTCTCTGCACCTGTTACGTTAAGCTCCTGTGGTAAGGAAGCATAATACGAATCTTCATTGCTGCACCTTCCCTTTTGCCCAAGACTCAATCTCTGCGATTCTTTCATCTACATCGGAACCCTTTAATTCATATGCCTCATCAACCACAGCCCCGTTGCAAACCTCTCGTATCCTGGCAACACTCTTACCTGCTCCGCTACCTTCGCTGGTATTTACCGGAATGATATGCTTACCGCTCCATTCATAATGCTCAATAAAGCCAAGTACGGGCATGGGAAGTGTATTCCATGGTCATAACCTCCTTCTGCTTAACCTAAGTTTTTCTTCGCCCAGGATGCCACCGCACTTTCAGACTTTGCCGCATCAGCTCCGTGAACAGCAAGTCCGCTTCCGACTTCCGCGCCTTTGCAGTGCTTCTTAAGAGCCGCCGCAGATCCGGCCTGTCCCGAACCTTCATGTGTCATAACAGGGAATACCTTTTTACCTGAAAAATCAAGCCTGTCAAGCTGTGAAAAGATCGCCATTGGATAGGTTCCCCACCAGCATGGACCTGCTACAACTATGTTGTCATACTCTGATATATCATCCAGATACTTCTTAAGTTCCGGCCTGTCATCTCTGTTAAGTTCTGCCTTTGCATCGTCAATACAGGCATAATAATCAGCCGCATATTCCTTCACAGTTTCCACTTGAAACAGATCTCCACCCACAGCCTTCTGGATGAATTCTGCAACGGTCTCCGTATTTCCTTTGGAAATGTTTTTAACACTTCCGTTCCAGTAATTCTCTCCAACTCTTGAATAATAAATGATCAGATTCTTTGCCATTTTCCCATCCTCCTAAGATTTAATAAGTTGATGCTACACTTCCTGTAATTTTCCAATCTCCACTTACTTTCTTTAAGCTGCATTTTTGCTGAAGATGCCAGTTCGACCTTCCACCGCCAAATACAGCTGCGGCTACATAAGACTGTCCGGTAAGGACTGCCGTGTCACCACTTATTTCAATCGGCATATGCTCATGCTCTGCACTGAAATAGTTCAGCGTCCCGTTCATAACAGCTTTTATAAAAGCATCCTTTGATTGTCTCATCCCAGTCATATGAACAAGCACAAAGGAATCATCCAATACCTCATCCAGGATTTTCTCATCCTTTTTAATCATTCCTTCGTACATCTTTTTATAAGCATTTACGATCATTTCCTTATCTTCCATCTCTTGTCACCACCTTT
>CAMUZQ010000072.1 GCA_947165275.1 uncultured Lachnospiraceae bacterium
TCTTTTCAATCAATTGACCGGTTCCAGCCAGCATGTCGGGAATTTTCCCGGAGTTACGGTGGACAGAAAAGACGGATCGATACGCGGAAAAGACAATACACTGATCACCGATCTTCCGGGCATATATTCCATGTCACCTTATTCCAGTGAGGAGCTTGTCAGCAGGGATTTTGTATTAAATGAAAAGCCGAAGGCTATCATAAACATCGTAGATGCAACAAATATCGAGAGAAATCTATACCTGACGATGCAGCTCCTTGAAATGAATGTCCCTATGGTAGTTGCTCTCAATATGATGGATGAGCTGAGAGGAAACGGCGGATCGGTTGACATAAATCAAATGGAGAATATGCTCGGCATTCCGGTTGTACCCATATCGGCGGCAAAAAACGAAGGCATAGATGAGCTGGTGGAGCATGCCTTGCATATCGCATATTATCAGGAAAGACCGGAAACGGATGATTTCTGTGATGAAAATGACAATAACGGAGCAGTGCACCGATGCATCCATGCTGTCATACATCTGATCTATGATCATGCGGAACGCGCCGGGATCCCGGTCCGGTTTGCTGCAGGCAAGGCAATAGAAAACGATGAGCAGATCATACAGAGACTGGAGCTTGATGATAATGAAATAGAGACTCTTGAGCATATCACAAAGCAGATGGAAAAGGAGAGAGGTCTTGACAGGAGCGCTGCTTTGGCCGATATGAGATTTGCCTTCATTGAGAAGGTATGCAGGGCATGCATAACAAAGCCTTATGAAAGCAGGGAGCATATCAGGAGTCAGAAAATAGATAAATGGCTTACCGGAAAATACACTGCTATACCCATATTTATAGGGGTTATGGCACTTGTGTTTTTCCTGACCTTCAATGTGATCGGAGCCTGGCAGCAGGATCTTCTGGAAAGAGGTATAGAAGCCCTGGCAGGGATCACGGACAGGGCCCTTACCGAAGCAAATGTAAATGAGACACTTCACAGGCTCATAATAAAGGGAGTGTTTGAAGGTGTCGGCAGTGTATTAAGCTTTCTGCCGGTCATAGTTACGATGTTTTTCTTTATATCCATCCTTGAGGACAGCGGTTATATTGCCAGAGTAGCTTTTTTCATGGACAAGCTGATGAGAAGGATCGGACTGTCGGGGCGGAGCATTGTCCCGCTTCTTATAGGCTTCGGCTGCACGGTTCCTGCGGTAATGTCTTCAAGGACACTTCCCAGCGCCAGGGACAGGAAGATGACTGTCCTGCTGACACCCTTCATGAGCTGTACAGCGAAGCTGCCGATCTACACCTTTTTTGTAGAGGCATTCTTTCCCGAAAAGGGATGGATAGTGATAACTCTTTTATATTTCACGGGTATCATATTAGGTGTGGCAGCTGCGCTGATCTTTAAGAGATTCCTTTTCAGGGGTGAGGCTGTGCCCTTTGTCATGGAGCTGCCCAATTACCGGCTGCCAAGCGCAAGAAATGTCATACAGCTGCTTTGGGAAAAGGCAAAGGATTTCCTTCAGAGAGCCTTCTCGGTCATCTTTCTGGCTTCGGTGATCGTATGGATCCTGCAGAGCTTTGATCTTCATCTTAATCTCGTGACGGATCAGAAGGACAGCATCCTGGCCATGATCTCAAGCCTTCTGGTCCCTGTGTTCAGACCACTTGGACTGGGGGACTGGCGCATATGCACGTCTCTGATCTCGGGCTTTATGGCAAAGGAAAGCGTCGTGTCGGTCCTGGGCGTACTTTACGGGGCTGATGGACTCAGCGGGAGCCTGTCCACCCTGACAGTATGCAGCCTTCTGGTCTTTTCACTGCTGTACACCCCCTGTGTCGCCGCGGTGACGTCAATAAAAAGCGAAATGGGAGGCAGGTGGGCGGCCTTTGTCGTATTATGGCAATGCCTTACGGCCTGGCTGTGCGCCTTTGCGGTTTATACAGCAGGCTCTCTTGCAGGTATGTGAGATCACTTTATGCAGGGAAACCTGAAATCCAGGGCCTCATTGTCGATCGAGAAGGAATAGGTGTATTGTGAGTCTTCCGGATCCTCTATAAGCCCGTTATTATAGTCCTCGTCAAGTCCTACGATATAAGGATCCCATCCGGTGACCACAAGTACCAGCCTGTGCCCCGGTTCAACCGTATATACTGTGGGCTGGAGATATATGGTATAGTCATAATACTTTCCCTTTTCCATCTCCGCAGTCTTTTTCGTGTATTCACAGGAATTATAACCGCAGCCGTAATTATTAAGATCTGTATATCCGAAGGTTATGAGCTTTGCCCGGGTATTGCTCCTTACATATTCCGTTATTTCGCCGTAGCCGGCATTTCCGCCTATTTCATAAACATCCACCGTCTTTGTCGGGAGGGCATCATCGAGCATTTCCTTGGTGAGATATGCCTTGAAGTTTTCCTCGTTATCTATCGTATCTATGAGCATGGCAGACACCATCAAACCGTCGTATATCTCTGTATCGTCCGAGGCCATCTTCAGATGCAGCTCAGGGACGCCATAGATAGTGAAATCATCCGGCAGCTCATAGGTATAACATGAACTGGTGGGATCCGGCATTGAAAGATAGAAGCTGTCTCTGGTAAGAGTCCTCCCGTACTCATCCGTTGAGCTGTAATAGGTATCGAAGTGCTCGGCAATATGGGTGGTATCGATCTTTGAAACCGCTTCCGGCTTTTCCGATGTATCATAGGGGAAGCTCTCATAGTTGAAATCGCGCCAGGAATCGCAGGTGCTGTAGGAACCGTCGATATTGCTCTGGAAGGTAACCTCTGCCATGTCCTCGATTCCATTGTCGACGCCATACAGATAATGGGAGTACCATTTATTCAGCAGATCCTGCCACAGCTCGCCGTTAACGATATGACCATCCAGTACATTGTGTCCGTCCTGATGAAGAACGAGCTTATAGGGTCTGCCTGCCTTTTCAAATGCCTGCGCCATCATATCAGACTGTCTGGTCAGAACATTAAAATCATTCAGGCCGTGGACAATAAGAGCCGAACAGTCGATATTTTCCGTATCCTGTGAGTAATCGGAAATTGCCCATATTTCATCATAATCCCCGTTCGTGCGGTCCTGATCCTCCGACATCTGCCAAAGGAAGGAGGCATAATCATCATTGATGACTGTCCAGTCGTCATCAATAAAAGCAGCACCGGCATTATATGATGCAAGCTGGTCGGCGTAATTCACAAACCATCTGAGAGGGACGCCCTGTGAGTTTGTATAATCATACCAGGAGGCGATCCCTGCAAAGGGGACGATCGTCTTCAGACCCTCCACGCCGGTGGTCGCCACCTCATAAGGGAGAGTGCCCCCATACGAGCAGCCGGTCATTGCTATATTGCCATTTGACCAGTCAGCAGCGATCTCTATATCGTTATAAGGGTCGGTATAGGCGATCCTGTTGCCGGCAAGCCATTCCACAACACATTTATGCGCATCACGCTCCAGATCCATGCCGCACAGCTCAAAGCCCTCTGAGCCGTATGTGCCTATCCCCCCTGCCTCGGCCACGGCGAAGCCTCTTACAAGGAAATAATCATAGGCTTCCGCCCAGGAAAATCCGACAGAATCAGAATAAGGAACGGTGTAATTCCAGCTTTGCGGATCTGCGTATTCCGCGGCTTCGAGAGTAGTCATGGAACCCTTTGGCTCGCGCTTTTCGCCAGGGGCATAGAGAACCTCATAGTCAAAGGGGACGGGATTGTAGAGGTCTGCAGTGCTTTCGTAATAGGCATCCACCGTACCTGCACTGTAAGGGGTAGGGTCATATATGGTTGCAGCCCGGTATCTTCCCTCGGCGGCAGCCCGCGGTACCTGCATCAGAACCTTTACGAGATCTGCTTTTCCGTCCGCGTCGGTATCATGGTCTGTCTCAACGTATACACAATATCTCAGGATATCGCTGCCGTCATTTGTATATCCGGGATCGCGGAGATCTGAGTATTCCAATACCGGCTGAGCCATCCCGTCCTCAAAAACGGGAACTCCGGACATGTCTACACAGGCGACGGAGGCTGTGAGAAGTATGACAGACATGATAAAGGTAAGAATAAATCTGGCTCTTTTTTTCAGCATTGGCTGTGTCCTCCGGATATAATAAAGACAGGTCATATACGATTATTAATATAATGATTACCCCGGAAAAAGTCCAATCAAAACACAAAATCTCATTTGTTTCTTCACAATTGTGTCACAACTGGATAGTATAACTGGTATCAGAAGATAAAGGCAGACGAAAAAAGTCTGAGATCATAAAACATATACGGAGGTATCAGATATGATGTATGATGATTACAATAACGGTAAAAAGGAAGAGAACAGGAGCACAGGTTATGTGAATGCAGGCTCATCGGGAACGAATACCGCCAATACCTATGATGAGGCCGGAGCAGCAGGTAACGGCGGATACAGAAATGATAATACAGGATCATACAGGAATCCCGGTCAGGAGAATTATAACGGACAGTACAGATATGAAAACAGATACGGCAGCAGTCAGGGAAGACCGCATTATACATCCTATCAGGATGCAACCTACAGAGAGCCTGTAAGAAATAACGGGATGCAGGATCAGCCAAAGCCGAAGAAACCCGGCACGAAGAAAAAGGGCTTGTGGAAGAAGGCAGTCGCTGCGGTAGTTGTGGGAGTACTGCTGGGAGGCTCGGCTGCAGCATCCTTTTACGGTGTATACAGGTTGTCGGATCTTGATGATGCAGTTGCTGCCATAGCAAGCGCAAAAGAGACAGCAGAGACCGCATCAAGGGCAGCCACTACGATAGCAAAGGAATCAGGAACGGTAAAAACACAGACAAAAGCGACTGCCTCAGATACGGAGAAGGCCGGTGATGCCGACATGAGCACAGGAGTTTCCGATGTTGTTGAGGATGTAATGCCTGCGGTGGTGGCTATCACGAATTCAGTCACAGTCACCGGACAGACCTGGTGGGGACAGACCATCGAAAGAACAGGCGAAGCTGCCGGTTCCGGCATCATAGTAGGAGAAAATGATGACGAGCTGCTTATTGTGACAAACCAGCATGTCATATCAGATGCAACAACTCTTTCGGTTCAGTTTGTGGATGGAAACACAGCGGAGGCAAATCTTAAGGGACAGGATGAGGATGCGGATATAGCTGTCATAGCGGTTGCAAAGGATTCTCTATCCGGCAATACGGCTGATGAGATCAAGATAGCGACACTGGGGGATTCGGATGCTCTTCAGGTCGGCGAGCAGGTTGTGGCGATAGGAAATGCCATGGGATACGGCCAGTCCACGACTACAGGCATAATAAGCGCACTGCACAGGGAGGCCAATCTTACAAACGGCAATCATGAGCTTATCCAGACGGATGCAGCGATCAATCCCGGTAATTCAGGCGGAGCCCTGCTGAATATGAAGGGAGAGCTTATAGGCATAAACGAAGCGAAGGCCGGACAGGTGCTATCAAACGGAACCATAGTAGAGGGCATGGGCTATGCGATCCCGATATCTACTGTGAAGCCTATAATCAACGATCTGATGAACAAGGAGACCAAGACAAAGGCCTCAAAGAATAATCAGTCCTATCTCGGCATCGGCGGAGTGGATGTGACTGATGAGGTATCAAGCACCTATGATATACCTGAAGGAATATATGTGGCGCAGGTGGATTCCGGTTCTGCGGCAGAGAAGGCAGGTCTCGTAAGAGGTGATGTGATCATTAAATTTGACGGACAGTCTGTAGGCTCCATGGAGGATCTGAAGAAACTCATGGAGTACTATGAGGCAGGAACCACAGTGGAGCTGACCATAAAGACACAGTCGGAGGGCGGTTATGATGAAAAGGAGATCTCCGTAACACTTGACAGGAGACCTGTGGAAAACACCCAGTAAGTTCAGAACGGAAAAGGGGGAGAAGTCAATATGAAGATCGATTGGATCAAAAGAATTACCATCATGATGTTTTCGGCGGCTCTTGTCTTTGCTTCCACAGCATGCGGGAGCAAGGCAGAGCAGGCCGGGGCTGCGCAGGAGACAGCGGCAAAGGCCGGCGCGCCGTATTTCAGCAAAGGAGTTTATTTCTGTCAGGATGAGGAAGCCTTTTATGTTTTCTATGATGAAAAGACGGGGCGTACAGAGCTTACCGACGGTGTGGGCGGACTTCCGTTTGCCTGCACGCAGGAGGACGGAAAGGTAATTTTCAGCATGGGCGGCGCAGATGAGGAAGGCATAAGGGTCCTGACCATAAAATCCAGTGAGGAGGGCATGGTTAAGGGTGAGTTCGAGGACGGAAAAGAGATCACCTTCGACCTGGAAGAGAATGCGGATCCGGATGATTTCGATGCTCTTGTTTTTATAGGCGGCGGAGCTGACACCGAGTATAAGAGTAAAGACGGCTGGAGCGTGAGCTATGATGATAACAGATTCGATGTAAAGGAATCAGCAGATGAGGTAAGCTTCGTCTATAAGGATGCATCTGCAGGCAATAATTCGGTAACCGTCAGATATATCAAGGCGAAGGAGCCTGATGCGGTCCTGAATGAGCTGGCAGTATCATGGGGAGCCGATACTGCGGATAAGAGTGAAGGGATCTTTCCCGGAACAGAGGATGTAAAGGCATATGAGCTCAGCTGTGAAAAATTTGAAAACGGAGTCGGAGACAGCAGACTGGCTATAGCACGCGAATATAAGGAAGGAACACTTGTCCTTGAGATGGCAGGGCATAATACCGGTGATGATGAAAGGGATATGGAAAGCAGTGATTCGATCTCAGCCATTCTTGATTCGATGAGCTTTGAAAAATAAGCAGGGACATTGAATTAGGCATCAGTCTGATTTTGTGATATAATCCCTACGCAACTTATCTGAGCAAATGCCGGTAAAGCAGCATTTGCCCGGATCCTCCGGGGACGCTAAGGGATCCCGGGCAATTATTCAGGAGAGATGGTCATGGCTGAAGATAATAACAATAATAATAATAATAGGGCAGAAGAATTCTGCTCTATGTGCAGAAGAGGGAGCAGCATAGCGGGAGATATGTTCCATCTTCCGGGAGGGATAAATATGTGCCCGGACTGCATGCGCAGATCGCTTGATCAGATGAACAGTCTTGGAATGGGAGATATGTTCGGAGGCGGTATGCCGGCAATGCAGTTTACCGTGACCAGGGAAGATACGGCTGCTAAGCCCAAGGTGCAGGGAGGGATGCCGGACGGTTCGGATCTTGATGAGCGCACCGGTGAAGCTGCCCCGGAAAAGGACACCGATAAGCCCGGTACAGATGAGCCCGCAGGGGAGTCACCGGATCAGGAGGATGCAAAAAAGGACGGGAACAGGAACGGTCCCTTCGGCATACCGAGCATACAGTTCCTGAACTGGAGCGATATGGGATTCGGTCCGAGACAGAAGCAGGTCAAATCAGATCCCGAAGCTCTGAAAAAGCAGTTTGATCTGGGGAATATCCCCAAGCCTCATAAGCTTAAGGAAATGCTTGATGAATATGTGATAGGCCAGGACGAGGCAAAGAAGGTCATATCCGTTGCTGTCTATAATCACTATAAACGCGTACATGCCGATCTTACGGAGACGAATGAGACCGAGATAGGAAAATCCAACATCCTTATGATCGGTCCCACGGGCTGCGGCAAGACATATCTTGTACAGACGCTGGCAAGGCTTTTGAATGTGCCTCTTGCTATTGCGGATGCCACATCGCTTACGGAAGCCGGCTATATAGGAGACGATATCGAATCCGTTGTTTCAAAGCTCCTTACCGCCTCAAACAACGATGTGGATAAGGCGGAATGCGGGATCATCTTTATTGATGAGATAGATAAGCTTGCAAGAAAGAAAAATGCCACCACAAGAGATGTTTCCGGAGAGAGTGTCCAGCAGGGAATGCTGAAGCTTCTGGAGGGCTCGGAGATAGAAGTGCCTGTAGGAGCCGGGAGCAAAAATGCGATGGTTCCCATGGCAAAGGTCAATACAAAGAATATCTTATTCATCTGCGGAGGGGCTTTCCCGGATCTCGATGATGTCATAAAGCAGAGACTCAGGAAGGAAACCTCCATAGGCTTTGACGCGGAGCTTAAGGACAAGTGGGACAAGGAGAAGAGCATTCTTTCAAAGGTTACGGTAGAGGATATCAAGAAATTCGGAATGATACCCGAATTCGTAGGGCGTATGCCCATCATCTGCACCCTTGAGGGACTTACGGAGGAGACTCTTGTAAAGATACTCAAGGAGCCTAAAAATGCAATCATCCGCCAGTATAAGGCGCTGCTTGAGATGGATGAGGTGAAGCTCACCTTTGAGGATGACGCTCTGCTGGAGATCGCGAAGAGGGCTCTTGAAAAGGAGACCGGGGCCAGAGGACTCAGGGCTGTTATCGAGGAATACATGCTCGATATCATGTATGAGGTGCCTAAGGACGATAATATCGGTGAAGTGGTCATTACGAAGGATTATATCGAGGGTAAGGGCGGTCCGGAAATAAGGATGAGAGAGTTTGTCGTCCCGGGAATAGATAATGCCCGCACATACCTTATCGGGTGACAGCTGAATGGATAATAAGAAGGCTTATATGCTTGCCGCTGCGATAGCCCTTACTGATTCCGCGGTAAAGGGCTTCATAAAGAAACCGCCTGTCAGAAATTACGGGTTTGCCGGAAATAAGCTGGACAGCCATCCGAGGGCGGTCTCCTACATCAGCGCAGCGCTTACCGGAGTGGCTGCCGTTGCAATGGCATATGCACCGGACAGGATGAAGCTACCGATGGCCATGCTCCTCGGCGGAGCTCTTTCGAATACAGCAGACAGACTTATCAGAGGGTATGTTGTGGATTATATACCCATGGGAAAAGGATATTACGGGAATATTTCCGATCTGGCGATATTCCTGGGATCCGGAGCGGGGGCTGCACTCTATTTGCTTGAGGCAGGAGATCCTCAGGGATCAGATGATATAATCTCCGCCTGAGCGGGCATTTTCTTCATCTACCAGGTCCTGCAGCGTGATGCCGTCCACTACCTCGCTTATAGCATCGGAAAGCTTTTTCCAGACTGAAAGCGGGGATTCGTCCGGTGATACGGGCTCGAGCGGACCCTCGGTGACACGAAGTATATCTCCGACTGTATACAGGGCAGGGTCCTTTGCCAGACGATAGCCTCCCTGCGCACCTCTGATTGATCTTACAAATCCGGCTTTATTCAGCACAGCGATTATCTGTTCCAGGTATTTTTCCGAGATGTCCTGTCTTTCCGCTATCTTTTTTACATTTATATTCTCGCCTGTATTATGTATGGCAAGATCGAGCATTACCTGTATTGCATAAGTTCCTTTTGTAGAAATCTTCATATCAGGTCTCCTTTAAAAGTTTTATAGAGGGGAAAAGTATGGTATCATTGATACAGCATTAGTATAGAACGACAATTATACTATGTCAATAGGAATAAAGGGATATGAAACACCGATGCTTTTCACTTCAATAACATTTGCATTTTTCCTGCCTTTGATCTTTATCGCATACTGGGCGGTTCCGGTTAAGTACCGATATGTGGTGCTTTTTGCGGCAGACATTATTTTTTATCTGTACGGCGGGCCGATTTATATTCTGCTGCTCGCTGCCATAGCGGCCGTTACTTATTTTGCAGCACTGAAGATCGATAGCGGCAGTGATTTTATACGGGCCGGAGATGACAGGGGGCAGGATCCCAAGGCTCATCCGGCAGAGGGACGGCCGGCAGAGAAAAAGGGCTTTCTTACGGCTGCTTTAGTCATAGTGATCGGACTGCTTGCATTTTTTAAATATGCAGATTTTACTCTGGATACTCTGTCCTCGATATGCAGTGCCGTATCGATAAACTTCAGCCCCGGAACCCTCAAGCTGGCTCTTCCTCTGGGGATCTCCTTTTACAGCTTTGCAGCAGCTGGATATGTCGTAGATGTCTACAGGGAGAAGATAAGGGCAGAGAGAAATTTCATTAAATATTTTACTTTTGTCGCATTCTTTCCTTCAGTTCTGTCGGGACCCATAAACAGAGCAGGTGATATACTTCCGCAGATAAACGAGCCGAAGGGATTTGATTATGACGAGGCCGCCGAGGGGCTGAGACAGATGCTTTGGGGTTTTTTCAAAAAGCTTATAATCGCAGACACCCTTGCCATCTATGTCAATTATATTTTTGATAACGCGCGGTTTTATTTCGGGCTTACACTGATCGCGGCTACGGTCTTTTACACCTTCCAGATATATTGCGACTTTTCGGGCTATTCCGATATCGCTATAGGGACTGCGAGACTTCTGGGCATCAGATGCAAGGATAATTTCAGGAGTCCTTATTTTTCAAGATCGGATAAGGAATTCTGGACCAGATGGCATATATCACTTTCTTCCTGGTTCAGGGATTATGTTTATATTCCTCTGGGAGGGAGCAGGGTCAGCGAAGCCAGACACGATCTGAATCTTATGTTAACCATGCTGCTGTCGGGACTATGGCACGGAGCCGACTGGTCCTTTGTGATCTGGGGCGGACTCCACGGCCTGTATCAGGTTATTGAGGATTTCTGCCATAAGCATCTTGCGGGGAAGGAGATCAGAGGGAAGAAGGAGAAGGATATAGTCCGGAGCGTTCCCTGGAATATAGGACACGGGATACTCACTTTTGGCATGGTATCCTTTGCGTGGAGCTTTTTCAGGGCGAATAATACCTCGGATGCTCTGTACATCGCAACACATATGCACCGGGGGCTCAGGCATATAGCAGGCTCGTGCGTGATGATGATGAATAATATGCTCCTGGACGGACCCAGACTGGCATGGCTTCTGATCCTTATCGCCATACTTATGGTGGTGGATTTTATCGGACTCAGGCATGACATATACAGGCTGTACGGGAGGCTGCCTCTTGTACTCAGGTGGCTGATATATACAGTTCTTACGGTATTTATTATAGTAATGTCGCTGAATGGAGGGGTGCATCAGGAGTTCATCTATTTCTCCTTCTGATGGCTCCGGCAGAGCCCGCGCGGTATGCAGCAATGATGCATGGACCGGCGCAGGATATAAAAAGGTCGGATTATGAAAAAATTTTTGATCAAATGTATAGTCTTTGCTTTGATACTGGGCGTTATCTTTATACCTTTTTCGGTAATGATAGATCCGTTCAATGTCTTTCATGCATCCTCGCCCAGAAATAACGGCGTGGAGCCTAATAAGAACTACCTGAAGATGCATAATGTGATAACACATCCGGATAAATATGATTCGCTGCTTTTCGGTTCTTCAAGGGTGGGATTTATTGATGTCGGAAAGATGGATGACGGCAAATATTACGATATGATGTATTCGGAGGGCACTCCTGGTGAGCATCTTCAGAACCTCAGGGATCTGATATCCCGCGGCATAGTCCCAAAGAATGTGACTATGGGACTGGATGATATTTCTTATTTTGTGGATCCTGCTTTTCATTATAATCAGCTCTACCGGCTTCCCTTCCCCTGGGACGGGACGCTGAGCGATAAGGCCGGGTTTTATCTCAGGTATTTTGATCTGATAACCCTCTCCCAGTCGATAGAGGTAATGAAGGAGCATGAGAAGAAGGATTATGATCCGGATTATCAGATGAGGCTTCTGGATACCGGGACCGAAAATCTCGAGATCCCCACGGCTTTTGATTATGAAGGGGCGAAGGCCTGGTGGTCCGATTATTATTATCCCAGGGAGCAGTCTCTTGAGGATATACGGCAGATAGTTGAGCTCTGTGAAGAGAACGGTATCAATTTAAGGGTATTTACGAATCCGGTCAATGCTCTGACCTACGCGAAGGACATCGATAACGGCTATCTTGTATTCCTTGAGGAGCTTGCCGGGGTGACGCCCTACTGGAATTTCTCCGGATTCAACAGCGTGACCCTGGATTATTCCAATTATTATGAGACATCCCACTTCTGTCCTAAGGTAGGCGATATGATGATAGACGTGATATATAAAGGAAGGACGGATCCGGAGCTTCTGTCCCAGGGCTTCGGGCTTTATGTGACGGAGGATAATGTGGGAGAGCTTATCACCCTGCTCAAGGATCAGGCGATAAATTACGATCTTCCTGTCAACACATACAGCGCCACCATAAACCGTGTTCCGGAGGAGACTCAGGACTGATGACCTTAAGGTGTACTTTTTTAAGGACATAGGGTTTGTCGATTGACAATAAACTTCGCTGGTGTTAAGTTATTGTATACAAGATACTAACGTATGATACATACGTTCGGAAAAATACTTTATTTCACTAATCAAATTCATTTATTACCATTAAAAGGAGGACATTATGGCATTTGAGAAAGAATGGAGAGGTTTCAAAGGCACCCACTGGACAGACGATGTAAACGTTCGTGATTTTATTCAGAACAACTACACACCGTATGACGGCGACGAGTCTTTCCTCGCTGGTCCGACAGACGCAACAAACAAGCTTTGGGGAAGGCTTCAGGAGATCCAGAAGGCTGAGAGAGACAAAGGCGGAGTGCTCGAGTGCGAGACAGAGATAGTTTCATCTCTTACCGCTTACGGCC
>CAMUZQ010000073.1 GCA_947165275.1 uncultured Lachnospiraceae bacterium
ATGCGAAGGATATACAGACAGATGACCTTCGTCTGTATCTTGATGAATATCAAACAAAAAGCGGTGTCAGCAAGGTGACGATTGATAATATCCGTCGTATATTGTCCAGTTTTTTCTCCTGGTTGGAGGATGAGGACTATATTGCCAAAAGCCCGGTACGCAGAATTCATAAGGTCAAAACTTGTAAAACAGTCAAGGAAACCTATTCTGATGAGGCGTTAGAGCTTATGCGGGATAACAGTGAATTATATCTTCGGGCGGCTGCTGTCGGCAGAAGGGCATTCCTCCCGTTTCCGGCTCGCAGTCCTTGCCGGTTCATTTGTCTATAATTTCGGTATCCTTTTTTTCTACAAATATCTCATGTACCGTTACGGAGCGGCTAATGTGGCTCTCCCCCTGGGATTGTCCTTTTACACCTTCAGAACAGTTTCCTACTGTCTGGATGTGTATTGGGAGATGATGCCGCCAAACAGGAGTCTGGCGGATGTGGCATTATATATATCTTTTTTTCCGCAGATATCCATGGGTCCGATAAGCAGATATTCGGACTTCGCAAAGGATATGTATGAAAGAAGCTTTGACCAGGAGGCTTTCTATGAGGGGATAAAGAGGATCATAGCCGGTCTTTTCAAGAAGCTGGTGATAGCAGATACGCTGCTTTCCGCCATAGGGACCTGCTTTGGGATGGATGCCTCCCTTCGCAGCGTAAGCTTTGCATGGTTCGGGCTCATAGCGTTTCTTATCCAGTTATATTATGATTTCATGGGATATACCGATATCGCCATTGGTATCGGCGGACTCTTCGGATTTAAACTCCCGGAGAATTTCGATCATCCTTATGCGGCGGATTCTGTTACCGCTTTCTGGAATAAATGGCATATGACCCTGGGCATATGGATGAAAAACTATATCTACATACCTGTTTTCAGAGCCTGTCAGTCAAGGAAGCTCAGCCAGATCAGGTGCTATCTGCTGGCATCCCTCGGGGTCTGGCTCTTTGTGGGAGCCTGGCACGGTGTGGGGATGAAGACCATATACTACGGACTTTATTATTACATCCTGATAGCAGGTGAAAGACTCTATGCCGACTGGAAGAAAGCCAGGCGCAAGAAGCTCGGGATCAGGAAAAAACCGCAGTCCCTGCTGTCAAAGACGGGGGCGCATTTATATATGATTACCGCGATCTTCATCGGACAGCTTTTGTTCAAATGTGACAGCATAAGTATGTATGGGGATTATATACAAAGTATGCTTGGGCTTTCCGGCAATGCGCTCACACAGGCCGAGACAGCATTTTATCTGAGACAGGATGCGGTGCCTTTGACATTGGGTATCATATTTTCCCTGCCCGTAGTACCCTTTGCAGCTAAAGAGATACGGAAGCGGGGAGGAGAAAGGGTCATAGGCATTTTCACTCCGGTCATATACGGAGCCATGCTTGTCATCGCCCTCGCCTTTGCTTTTACAAGCACCTACAAGAGCTTTGTTTATTTTCAGTTTTGAGCCGGAGGGACCGGGAAAAGGATGAAAAAGATACAGAATATACCGGGCTTTATCACAGCATTCATATATTTCCTGCTGACTGCCCTTTCGCTTGTGTTTTTTAACAGGGTGCCGGGAAGGGAGTCAGCTGCGGAAAACAGAAGACTTGCGGAGTTTCCTTCTGTGAGAAATGAAAAGGGGGAGCTTTCCCCTTCCCTGGCAGATGATCTGGCAGGCTGGTTTGAGGATAATCTGGGCTTCAGGGACGCTTATCTTACCTTGAGCGGCATGATAAACTACAATCTGCTTCACAGATCCAAGACATCAAAGGTGGAGCTGGGAAAGGAAGGCTTTATTTTCCTCGCAGAGGAAGGCAATCTTTCATTGGAGGCATCGAAGTCCGGTAAATTTCTGGAAAAGCTCCCGGAATATGCTTCGGATCAGGAGGCCATAGCGGAGAAGCTTGCTTCACAGGGGATTGATTATGTACTGATGATAGGGCCGGGAAAGCCCTCCATATATCCCGAATACATAGCAAGCAGTGCCCACAGGATGGAGGATACTGTGGGAGATGCCCTGTATGATTACCTGACGGAGAATACGGATGTGCATGTATCCTGGCCTAAGAAGCTGCTGGTTGATGCGAAGGATAATGAGGACGGGGAGCTTATATATCTCCAGACCGACACGCACTGGACCACTTACGGGAGAAATATCGCCTACAGGGATCTGATAGCTTCTCTTTCGGAATGGAATATCACGGATACAAGACCATGCGAGGTGAGATTTGTAAAGTCGGATGAGCATTATGTGGGAGATCTTTCAAACATGATGGGGCCTGTCACCTGGTCGGGTCACAGGCTTTATGAGGACAGTTTTACCGACTGGGAGATCGTATCACCGAAGGCAGAGGTGGTGGATCACGGAGAGAGGTATGAGGAGTTTTTGAGGATGCTTGAGGGGAAGAGGGTTTATAATCCCGAGCTGTGTGTGATGTATCATAATGACAGCGCTCCGAAGGAGAGTGTATTGATATGCGGTGATTCCATGGTGGGGATCTGCCTGCTGCCGCAGCTTGCGGAGTGCTTTTCCGATCTTACCTTTGTATGGAGCTATACCATCGACCAGGATTTTATAGATTTTGCAAAGCCGGATCTGGTCATATCCCAGTTCGGCGAACGGGAACTGCCATTAAGACTTGAGGATATAAGGAGATTTATTGATTAAATGTACAGATTCAGAGAGCTTACCAAAGCAGCGAAAAAAGAAACGGATGGGAAGGAATTCAGACTCGCGGTTCTGGGAAACTGCGCTACACAGTTTTTTTCCCAGTGTATCGCAGGCTATGCGCATCTTGAGGGAATGAATCTCAAGGTCCACGATGCGGATTATGATCAGATCGAAGCCCAGCTTTTGGATCCTTCCTCCGAGACCTACGGATATGATCCTGACTACATACTCATATATCTGGCAACTGACAGGCTTTATGAGGATTTTATGTCCCTTGCCGTAAAGGAAAGAGAGGGCTTTGCTGACAGCGTGCTTGCAAGGCTGTCTTCCTTCTGGGGGATGATAGGGGAGAAGTGCAGAGCAAAGATAATCCAGATGGGATTTTCCGAGATAGATGACAGAGCATTCGGGAATTTCGGGAACAGGGTTCCCGTCAGCTTTGTATATCAGATCAGGAGGCTGAACTGGCTTCTGGAGGAGGCAGCGGCCACAAGAGCAGGGATATATCCGGTGGATATACTTTCCGTCCAGACAGCTCTGGGAAATGAAAGGTTCTACGATCCTGTGCTGTATTACAATGCAAAGGTGAATATCGCGCTGGATTCCTGGGGATATGTGGCAAAGCAGGTATATGATGTCATAAATGCCCTCCAGGGACATACGAAAAAATGCGTGATCCTGGATCTTGACAATACACTCTGGGGAGGTGTGATAGGAGACGACGGTCTGTCCGGCATAGAGATAGGCGAGCTTGGCAGAGGGCATGTTTTTACGGATCTGCAGCTGTATCTCAAGCAGCTTAAGGACAGAGGCATACTTCTTGCAGTATGCAGCAAAAATAACGAGGATACGGCCAGGGAGCCTTTTCTCAGTCATGAGGAAATGGTACTGAGGCTTTCTGATTTTGCGATCTTTGTGGCAAACTGGGAGGACAAGGCCTCTAATATCCGTTATATAAGGGATACCTTGAATATAGGCATGGATTCGCTTGTATTCATCGATGATAATCCCTTCGAAAGAAACCTTGTGAGGTCGATGATACCGGAGATCTGTGTACCGGAGCTTCCGGAGGATCCTGCACGCTATCTTTCGTATCTTCAGAGCCTGAACCTTTTTGAGACCGCCTCTTATTCATCTGAGGATGCAGACAGGACCGGGATGTATCAGGCGGAGGCCAAAAGGAGGGAGAGTGAGGCTTCCTTTGCTTCGATCGATGATTATCTCATAAGCCTTGATATGGAGGGGACTGCATCACCCTTTGACGAGCTTCATTATCCCAGGATAGCGCAGCTGACACAGAGATCGAACCAGTTCAATCTCCGTACGGTCAGGTATACGGAGGAGGATATAGAGAGGATCGCATCGGACGAAAGGTATGTTACTCTGTATTACACACTCAGGGACAGATTCGGAGACCATGGTCTGGTATCGGTGGTGATAATGGAAAAGAGATCCGCGGAGGAGTTTTTTGTGGATACCTGGCTTATGAGCTGCAGGGTGCTTAAGCGCGGAATGGAGGAGTTTATCATAAATCGCATGGTTGAGGAGGCTTCACGCAGGGGAGCCCTCAGGATAAAGGCGGAGTATATACCTACTCCAAAGAATAAGATGGTGGAGCATATCTACGATGAGATGGGATTTGACTGTACAGGAGAAGGGTTGTATAGTCTCGAAATAGGAAGCTTCAACAAAATGAAAACATATATAAGGGAGAATTGATATGGAAAGAGAAGAAGTAATGGAAAAGGTCACAGAGATCGCAAGGGATATTTTTGATGATGATGAGCTTGAGCTTGATGATGAGACGATAGCTGCGGATGTTGACGGCTGGGACAGTCTTACACACTTAAGTCTTATGAATGAGATCGAAAACGAATTTGAGATCAAGTTTGAGATGAAGGAGGTTCAGGGCCTCAATAACGTAGGGGAGCTCGTGGACGTTATCATGGAGCGCCTTTCATAATGCCGCATCTTGATGAGCTGCGTGTCCGGATGAAAAAGGAGGGGATATATGCTTATTATATTCCATCCTCCGATTTTCACATGTCTGAATATACAAGCGGTTATTTTAAGGTCAGAGAGTTTTTTTCCGGCTTCACAGGATCTGCAGGAAACCTTCTTGTCACTCAGGATGAGGCGTGCCTCTGGACTGACGGCAGGTATTTCATACAGGCACAAAAAGAGCTTGAAGGCAGCGGCATAACCCTTATGAGATCCGGAGTGGAGGGAGTGCCTTCGGTAGAGGAATATCTTAAAGAGCATATGCCGGAGGACGGTATACTCGGCTTTGACGGAAGAGCAGTGTCTGCAGCCGAGGCATTGAAGCTTAAGGCTTCGGTTCCTTCACATAAGCTGAGCTTCAGGAAGGATCTGTCGGAGGGGATATTTCACAGACCGGGATTTCCCGTATCCGGGATCGAGGTTTTAGATGTGTCTCTTACCGGAGAGAGCAGTGTAGACAGGATCGCCCGGTTAAGAGAAGAATTAAAGAAGCAGAAATGTGACGGTATCTTTATATCAAAGCTTGAAGAAACAGCATATCTTTTCAATATAAGAGCGGAAGATATCGAATATACTCCCGTTCCCATGTCTTATTCATATATCGATCAGAACAGGGCATATATATTCCTTAAAGATAAAAAAGCGGATACGGGATATCCGGGCGCGGTAATAAAGCCGTATGACGAGATATACGATTTCCTTAAGAGCGGGAGGGTATCCGGAAGGGTACTGCTTGATAAAAGCAGTGTCAATTACAGATGCTACAGGCTAATAAAGAAAAGGGCAAAGATCAGGGAAGGCACAAGTCCTGTGCTGCTTATGAAGGCGGTGAAGAATCCCGTAGAGACAGAGCATATCAAAAAGATCTATCAAAAGGATTCGGTGCAGCTGACAAGGTTCATAAGATGGATAACCTCCACCGGAACTGAGGAGACGGAGGTAAGTGCCGCTGACAGGCTTCTTTACTTCAGACAGCAGATACCGGAGTTTCGGGGACTGTCTTTTGCTACTATAGCGGCCAGCGGGGACAATGCGGCGATAATCCATTATGAGCCCGGGAGCGGGCATGAGCGCAGGATAGAAAAGCGCGGCCTTTTCATGGTGGATTCCGGAGGCCAGTATACCGGCGGGACTACCGATGTCACCAGAACGATAGTCATGGGAGAACTCACTGAGGAAGAGCGGGAGGACTTCACAGAGGTGACGTGCGGCATGCTGCGTATCTTATATGCACATTTCCCAAAGGGGACTTCGGGAGCTGATCTGGACATCCTTGCCAGGGAGCATATGTGGAAGCGGGGCATCGATTACAGACACGGCACCGGGCACGGTGTAGGATATATGCTTTCCGTCCACGAGGGACCCCAGTCCATAAGCCGGAGAAGCTCCGGTAAATCCGCAGAGCTTTGTCCCGGAATGCTGATATCGGACGAACCCGGGATATACAGGGAGGGTAAGCACGGAGTGCGTATTGAAAACATCCTTCTCGTCGAGGAGGATGATAAGACGGAATACGGACAGTTTTACAGATTCTGCAGCCTCACCCGTGTACCCATTGATGACAGGGGGATGGACAGGAGCCGGATGTCTGATGAGGAGATCGAAATGTATGAGAGGTATCAGTGTGAGACTATAGAGGCCCTCTCCGGTGACCTGAATGCTGATGAGATGAGTTGGCTGCGGGAATACTGCGGACAAAAGTAATATTATAGAAATATCAGATATAAAACTACGCTTTATAGAGGAGAATATATGATGAGTGACAGAGTAAGGACCAGATTTGCTCCCTCTCCTACCGGAAGGATGCATGTGGGAAATCTGAGGACGGCGCTTTATGCCTATCTGATAACAAGGCATGCGGGAGGAGATTTCATCCTCCGCATAGAGGATACGGATCAGGAACGTGAGATGGAGGGCGCTGTCGATATCATAAACAGAACTCTCGAGGCAGCCGGACTTGAGTATGATGAGGGACCGGATAAGGACAGGGGGGCAGGCCCTTATGTCCAGTCGGAGAGAGTCAGGGCCGGGATCTACATGAAATACGCCATGGAGCTTGTGGAAAAGGGAGAGGCTTATTATTGCTTCTGCACTCCTGAAAGACTGGCCGGACTTAAGACAAAGGTCGAGGGCTCTGATAAGGAGATAACGGTTTATGACAAGCACTGCCTGGGCCTGAGCAGGGAAGAGGTGGAGGAGAAGCTTGCAGAGGGCATCCCCTATGTGATAAGACAGAATAATCCAACAGAGGGCACCACAACCTTCCATGATGATATATACGGAGATATCACGGTCGATAATGCTGAGCTTGACGATATGATACTTATCAAGAGCGACGGCTTCCCCACATATAATTTTGCAAATGTCGTGGATGATCATCTTATGGGGATAACCCATGTAGTCAGGGGAAATGAGTATCTTTCAAGCTCACCCAAATATAACAGACTGTATGAGGCCTTCGGCTGGGATGTACCGGAGTATATCCACTGTCCTCTGATCACTGATGAGGAGCATAAAAAGCTATCTAAGAGATCCGGGCATTCCTCCTTTGAGGATCTTATCGAACAGGGATTTCTTCCCGAGGCGGTAGTTAATTTCGTGGCTCTGCTCGGCTGGTCTCCGGAGGATGATCAGGAGATAATGAGTCTCAAGGAGCTTACTGAAAAATTTGATTACCGCAGAATGAGCAAAAGTCCGGCTGTATTTGATTACGGCAAACTCAGATGGATGAACGGCGAATATATCAAAAAGATGGATTTTGATGATTTTTATGAAAAAGCCCTCCCTTATATCAGAGAGGTCATCCATAAGGATCTGGATCTGAAAAAGATCGCGCATATGGTGCAGACAAGGATAGAGGTTTTCACGGATATCAGGGATCATATCGATTTCTTCGAGAAGCTTCCTGAATATGATCCCGCTATGTATGTACATAAAAAGATGAAGACTACAATGGAATCATCTTTTGAGCAGCTCGAAAAGATACTGCCGGTGCTTGACGGGGTCGATGACTGGAGCAATGATAACCTCTATGAGATCCTTAAGTCCTATGCTGCGGAGGAGGGAATAAAGAACGGTCAGATCCTGTGGCCGATCCGGACGGCAGTATCCGGAAAGCAGATGACGCCGGGGGGCGCTACGGAGCTTATGGAGATTTTAGGTCATGATGAGTCCGTGATAAGGATAAAGCAGGGAATCGAGCTTTTAAGGAACAGCCTATGACAGATGAACCCTATGCGGCACAGTGTGCCGCCATAGGTCACAGAGCGGGTCCCGCATTGACCATAGCGGGACCGGGCTCCGGTAAGACCTACACCATAGTAAAACGTCTGGAAAATCTGATAAATAACTGTCACATAGAACCATCATCAATTCTTACGATCACTTATACAAATTCAGCCGCAGGAGAAATGAAGGAGAGGGCATATACACTTCTCGGAGCCAGGGCATATGCTGCAGGCTTCGGAACATTTCATTCTGTATTCTTCGGGATATTAAAGCATTCCTTCGGATTAAACGGCTCAAACATACTCAAAAAATATGAAAAATACATGATCCTCTGTGATATAGCAAGGGCTCTTGATATCGACACCGGGGATATGGCGATGCTTGCAGATGAAATATCCGGGATCATCAGCCGGCGCAAAAACGGTATCAGGGACACTGCTGTCGATGAGGAGGAGGCCTTAAGGATCCTTGAGCTTTATAACGGGAAACTCAAAAAGCTGAGACTGCTGGATTTTGATGATATGATCATTAAATGTAAAAGTCTTTTGGAAAAAGATCCCGAGGTATTGAAGAGATGGCAGGACAGATACAGATATATCCAGGTGGACGAGTTTCAGGATATCAACCCGGTCCAGTATGAAACCCTGAAGCTTCTCGCGGGGAGCGAGGCTAATATTTTTGCGGTAGGGGATGATGATCAGAGCATCTACGGCTTCAGGGGTGCAAGTCCTGATATAATGCAGAGATTTATCTCGGATCATCCGGGGCTTTCAAGATATGAGCTCAGTGTGAATTACAGATGCTGCAGGACTGTAGCGGAGGCAGCAGACAGGGTCATAGAAAAAAACACAGTACGGATCAAAAAGCATCATGAGTCTTTTGTCCAGACAGGAGAGGCTGTTGATATCAGGTGCTTAAAGGACAGGGACAGTGAAACGGATGCAATAGCAGGGATGATAGATAAGAGCCGCCCCGGGGATTATGCGGTCCTTGTCAGGACAAACGATCTGAGGGAGCTTTTTGAGGAAGCGCTGGGAAAAAGGGGGATACCTGTGATAAGCCGCGGAAGGGAAAAGGGCATATATGCTTCCGAGACAGCCAAGGATATCAGGGCATACCTCCGTCTTGCTTCGGGGTGCTATGACAGGGCGGATATTTTACGGGCGGTCAATAAGCCCATGAGATATATCAGCAGGGAGGCGTTTGGCAGAGAAGGAGCGGATATAAATGATGCCTGCGTTTATTACAGAGGGCAGGGAAGTGTTTATAACAACGCCGTAAGGCTTGCGGCTGATCTTAAAAGGATGGGAAGTATGCGCCCCGCAAATGCCTTAAGGTATCTTTCGAAGGTCGTGGGATATGAGGCTTATCTTAAAAGGGAGAGCGGGTCGGCTAAGGAGCTGTACAGGCTTTATGAGATCTCGAAAAGCTTCGGGTCTGTCACCCTTTGGCTTAAGGAAATGGAAGAGAGCCTTCTTAAGAAAAGGGATACGGCGCCGGATGATAAAAACGATGCAGGGGTGTCTGTTATGACGCTGCATGCCTCCAAAGGACTTGAATTCAGGGAGGTATTCATAGTAGATGTGAATGAGGGGATAATCCCTTATCACAAAGCAAAGCTTAAGGAGGAAACCGAAGAGGAGCGGCGCCTGCTCTACGTTGGCATGACAAGGGCCATAAGCCGCCTGCATCTATTCTACATAGAGGAAAGCTTCGGAAAGAAACTGCGCCCCTCTCCCTTTCTAGATCAATCATAGGGGACGGTTCTCTGTGATTGGAAAACATGATTTGGGCCATCAGTAAGGAGTTGTTAGCAAATAACTACTCATCTTGCATGCCTTACTCGCCTATAGCACGTATTGGGATTCGGTTACGTATCCCGATACGCTCCATAGTCCCTTCCCGTACATTCGACGAAAAAAACTGCACAGTCTTAAGCAGTTATTTAAAAACGGTTCCTGAATTAATTTACATTGAGTTAATTTACATGAAAAAGAAAAGCGAGGTGATTAAAAATGCCAAGAAGTGCGAGAAAAAAAACAAACAGCGGAGTTTATCATATAATGCTCCGCGGAATCAACCGTCAGCAGATATTTGAGGATGAAGAGGACAATCAATTCTTTTTAAAGACTGTCAGGTACTATAAATCCGAATGTGATTATAAAATTCTGGCATATTGCCTGATGGGAAATCATGTTCATCTTTTGCTCAAAGAAGGTGAGGTGCCATTGGAGCTGGTTTTCAGACATATTGGAGCGCGATTTGTTTACTGGTATAACAAAAAGT
The DNA here is from genome assembly GCA_947165275.1 of uncultured Lachnospiraceae bacterium. GTDB lineage: Bacteria > Bacillota > Clostridia > Lachnospirales > Lachnospiraceae > NK4A144. Next base: position 10,228 of record CAMUZQ010000073.1, read on the forward strand.
ATTATCGGGTCGGGCACTTGTTTCAGGACAGGTACAAAAGTGAAGCGGTTGATAACATTATATATCTTAACCGGACAATACAATATATTCATCAAAATCCGGTTAAGGCAGGGCTCGTAATAAAACCTGAGGATTATCCTTACAGCAGTTTTAAAGAATATCTTATCAGACCTGACCTTGTGGATATGGAATATGTGGAGCAATTTGTTTCGAGGGAGACAGTTGTATTGTCCGGCAGGGAACAGGAAATAAATGATTACATGAATACAGATGAAATAAAGACAAAGGGGATAACTGACCAGCAGGTAAAAAGCATTATAGTGAATATGACCGTATGCAATGACGTGATGTCATTTTAGTCAGCAGATGAAAGCAAAAAGGTGGAGTGCGAAAAAAAACTTAAAGGCGCGGGCGTGTCCATTAGGCAGATATGCAGATTGACGGGAATGACATATTAGCACAGGCGATCCTTGAGAGCGGATGGGGTAAGTCCCGGCTTTCCACGGAGTGTTTTAACTATTTCGGGATGAAGTGGAAGGAAGGGTGCGGGTGTGACTACAAGGAGTATCCAACAAAGGAACAGAAACCGGACGGTACATATTACACCATCATGGCAAAGTTCAGGAAATACAGGGATACGGTTGACGGGATAGAGGGATATTATAAGTTCCTGTTCGGATACAAGCGGTATCACAATCTCATCGGGGCGACTGATGTCGGAAAAGCCTGTGACCTCATCCGTCAGGACGGATGGGCCATATCGCTCAAGTATACACAGAACCTTAAGAACCTTGTGTCAAAGTACAATCTTACTATGTACGACCAGAAGGCTCTCGGCGCAGCCGGCCTTGAAGCGGTGGCGCGGGATGTCATTGAAGGGAAGTATGGGAACGGAGAGGAGAGGAAGGCTTTCCTTCGGAAGATGGGGTATGATCCGGCTGCCGTGCAGAAGATAGACAATAATATGCTGAAGTAAGAAGAAAAAGCCTGTAGGGAGGGAGTCCTTGCAGGCTTTTTCTCGTTATAGGAGTTTTAATGAAAAAGTTTATCTCAGTGTTCTTGCTATATATTTATACGATTAATGTCCGGAAGATGGCAAAAAAAGGAGGATAATAAATGGGAAACATATTTGGATATGCAAGGGTAAGCAGCAGGGATCAGAATGAAGATCGGCAGCTTATTACGATGAGGGAAATGCAGGTGCCGGAGAAGAATATCTTTATAGACAAGCAGTCAGGAAAGGATTTTAACCGGCCACAGTATAAAAAGCTCATGCGTAAAATCCGGCAAAATGACATCATATATGTGAAAAGCATTGACCGTCTTGGGAGAAACTATACCGACATACAGGAACAGTGGAAGTATATAACAAAGACAAAAGGAGCAGATATATATGTTATCGATATGCCGATACTTGATACCAGACGTGAGAAGAGTTTGTTAGGGACATTCATAAGCGATCTTGTTCTGGCTCTTCTTTCTTATGTTGCGGAGAATGAACGGGTTAATATACGCCAGAGACAGGCTGAAGGAATCGCTGCGGCGAAGGCACGTGGAGTTCATTTTGGTCGTATGCCTAAACCACTCCCAGATAATTTCTACGAGGTGTATCGCAGATGGAAAATGAAGAAATTGTCAGTAACAGAGGCTGCGAAAGAATGTGGAATGCCTACGACTACCTTTTTTGACAGGGCTAAAGCATTCGAAAAATCCACTATGACGAAAACATAAAAAAATCCGGACAAGTGTACTTTTCCGAACTTTTATTACTTCTATAATTATTAATTATATCTTACCACATATCGGTGTTTATTATCAAAATGACCTAAATATAGTGGCTTCCACTTATATATCGTCATATATAGTAATAATCTTTAGCCCTTTTCGGAAAAGTACACTTTATAGAATATTTGTCGCGAAGGAGTAGCAGGAAATGTC
>CAMUZQ010000074.1 GCA_947165275.1 uncultured Lachnospiraceae bacterium
TCAGGTGAGCAGGCAAGCATTTGGTACAGTTATTTAAGAAACGCTATACTAGGCTCTGAATAAACAGGTGGCGTGATTGGAATTTACAGGAGAACAGAGAAATTTCATAGAGGACAGAGGGCATAATATTCTTGTCTCGGCAGCTGCAGGATCCGGAAAAACGGCTGTTATAGTAGAGAGAGCCCTGGATCTCATCATAAATGAGGGATATGACGTGACAGAGCTGCTTCTGGTCACATTTACCAGGGCGGCGGCGGCAGAAATGCGGGACAGGATAAGAGAGGCATTATCGGACAGGCTTCTGTCGGAGGAAACCGCAGAGGAGAAGAGAGAGCATCTTATGAAGCAGATGACTCTTATATTCTCTGCGGATATCACGACGATCGACAGCTTTTGCCTGAACCTTGTCAGGGAGCATTTTAATATATGCAGGATCGACCCTTCCTTCAGGGTGGCTGATGAGGGAGAGCTGAAGCTTATAGCAGAGGAGGTCATGGAGGCTCTTCTGGAGGAAAAATATGAGACCGGAGGCGGGTCCTTCTACCGCTTTGTGGATGATGTTTCCACCGGAAGGGATGATTCGGCGGTGGCTGACGCCATAAGAAGCGTCTATGGCTTTGCGCAGGCCAGACCTGATCCTGCCGGTTATATTGCCGCAATGACAAAGGAATATGACGTGGATGATGAAGCCGCTCTTGAGGATACCGTATTTATACGGGGGCTTCTGGATATAGCTGCTGAAAGGACGGAGCTTGCTTTAAAGATCCTCAGAAGGGCGGAGAAAATATGCGAAGAGCCTGCCGGACCTTATACATATGCTGAAACCATAGCAGACGATATTAAAATAACAGAAGGACTCCGGGACATGAATACTTATGACGGCATGCGGTCTGCTCTGCAGGGGATAAGCTTTAAGGCCTTGTCCAGAAGGAGCGACCCTTCCATTGATCCGGAGCTCAAGGAGCAGGTCAAGGAGCTAAGAGGCAGGGCCAGGAAGATAATAAATGATGTGCTGATCAAGGATCTTTTTGCCAAAAGCGGGGAGGATATAATCTATGAGATGAGGATGTGCCTTCCTGAGGTAAAGGAGCTGTCCGCCCTTACACTGGAATATTCCGACAGGTTTTCCGCGGCAAAAAGAGAAAGGGGGGTTGCGGATTTTTCCGACCTTGAGCATATGGCCCTTGAGATTTTAAGGGATGATGAAACCAGGGAGATGATCAGCAGAAGGTATAAGGAGCTGATCATAGATGAATATCAGGACTGTAACAGGATACAGGAGGAGATCTTCTCGGCGATCTCAAACGGTCATAATTATGTGACAGTGGGGGATGTGAAGCAGAGTATATACAGCTTCAGGGATGCCTGTCCGGAGCTTTTCATGGATAAATACAGGCGTTATTCAAAGGGGGACGGTCCTGATTCCGTGCTGATCACCCTGTCAAAGAATTTCAGAAGCAGTATGCCGGTGGTGGAATCGGTAAACAGTGTATTCGAAGAGATCATGACGGAAAAATGCGGCGGGGCAGCCTATGATGAAAGCCAGAGCCTGCATTACGGCGGCTTGTATGAGGGGACCGGGAAGGGAAGTCCCTGGAGAGGGGAATATATCAGCATTGAGACCGATCCGGACGGGAAAGAGAATGCCATCGAGACCGAAGCGCGGGTCATCGCCTCAAGGATCCGTGAGCTCGTGGGAGAAAATGCAGAAGGAAATGCAGAAGGAAATGCAGCAGAGGGTGCGGGAGAGTGTGAGAAGGGTGATGAAGGCAGAAAGCCGCTTTATATCGAGGACAGGAAGAGTCATGAGATCAGGAAATGCGGATATGGGGACATAGTCATACTTCTCAGATCGGTCAAAGCCGTAAATGATGCCTTTGCAAAAGTATTTGCGGAGGAAGGCGTGCCTGTGGTTTTTGATTCGAGCAGCGGATATCTCCTTTCGTATGAGATCAGGGAGATAATGAATCTGCTCACCATTATCGACAATCCCAGACAGGATATCCCTCTTGCAGGGGTGATGATGGGGTATTTCGGCGGATTTGATGCCTCGGATATGGTATATGTGCGTTCATATTCCAAAGAGACCGATCTGTACCGGAGTCTCTGCGCAGCTGCCGCGGATACTGAGGGCAGGCCGCATCTTGCAGAAAAGTGCGCCGCCTTCCTTAAGATGCTGGGGAAATACAGGGAGAGATCCGTCTATACACCGATACAGGAGCTTATTGATATCATAACAAATGATTTCCAATACGATCATTACGTGAGAGCGATGAATGACGGAGCCCGCAGGGAGGGAAATCTGAGGCTTTTGAAAAAGAGGGCTGCCGACTATGAGCAGACCAGCTTTCACGGACTTTTTAAGTTTCTCAGATATATCGACAACCTGAAAAAATACGATGTGGATTTCGGAGAAGCCTCCGGCAGCTCTTATTCTGACGCTGTAAGGATAATGAGCATTCATCACTCCAAGGGGCTGGAATTCCCGGTGGTCTTTGTGAGTACCTTAAGAAGGGATTTTAACAGGTCTGATTCGAGGGCGGCGATGCTCTTTGATGATGAGCTCGGGATAGGAGCCGATCTTATGATCAGGGACAGGAATCTTAAGATCAGGACGCTTATCAAAAAGGTGATAGCACGGAGAAAGAACCTGCAGCTCGTCAGTGAGGAGATGAGAGTCCTCTATGTGGCGATGACAAGGGCTGAGAACAAGCTGATACTCACTGCGGGGAAAAGAAAAAAGGGGACGGCAAAAACGGATCCTGCAGAAGCCGGAACACTTGCGGAGCTTATGGATACTGCGCTGCTCAATATCAAAAACGACTGTTACGATCTGACAGAGGTTCCCTTTGTCCTGAAGGAAACGGAGGGGGCTTATGAGCGAAAAGCGGACCCGGCAGTGAAGAGGATCATAGAGCTCAGCAAAAGCGTGAAGGAGGAGGATGTGAAAAATATCCTGAGCGGTCTTTCCTATGTCTACCCATATGAAAGATCACTTAATGTGCCTCAGAAGGTCTCTGTATCCTATATCAAGCATGAAGCCATGGAGGAGAAGGGAGTGTCTGTCGCATCGGATCCCCGGGGAGATAAGATCATACCTACAGCCGGCGCCTTAAGAGGTACGGCGGTGCATACCGCTTTTGAGAATCTTCCGCTGGACATGGAGCCCGACGAGGAGAAGGTAAACAGGTTCCTAGATGGACTGGTGATACAAAAGAAGCTGGGGGCAAAGGAGAGAGAATATATAAAAGCGAGTGATATTATGGATTTTCTGAATTCCCCGGTCTCCGGAAGGATGAGAGAGGCAGGAGAGCGCGGAGAGCTCTATCGGGAGCAGCCCTTCATCATTTCCGTGCCGGCATCCCGGATAGATCCTTCATATCCGGAGGAGGACAGGATAATGGTCCAGGGAATAATAGATGCCTTTTTTATTGAAGCAGATAAGATAGTTGTAGTCGACTATAAGACAGACAGGGTGGATAATGAGAAAATCCTTACAGACCGCTATCAGGCGCAGCTTGACTATTATGAAAGCGCGCTGCGTCAGCTCATGGGAGCTGAGGGCTCCGAGAAGATAATCTACTCTGTTTCACTGGCAAGGGAGATCGTGATCTGAGAAAAAGGAGAGCAAAATGGCTGAATATGTGATGGCACTCGACCAGGGGACCACAAGCTCGAGGTGCATATTGTTTGATAAAAGGGGTGTGATCAGGTCTGTGGCCCAGAAGGAGTTCGATCAGTATTATCCCGGACCCGGCTGGGTTGAGCATAATCCAATGGAAATATGGTCGTCGGAGCTTTCCGTGACTACGGAGGCGATGGCGCTTTTGGATGCAAGGCCCGAGAATATAGCTGCCATAGGGATAACAAACCAGAGGGAGACTACGATAATATGGGACAGGCATACGGGGGATCCGGTATATAATGCCATAGTATGGCAATGCCGGAGAACGGCTCCGATCATAGACGATATAGTGAAGGCCGGCATGACGGAAATGATCCGGGAAAAGACAGGACTGGTTCCGGATGCGTATTTTTCCGCCAGCAAGATCAAGTGGATACTTGATAATGTGGAGGGCGCCAGGGACAGAGCGGAAAAGGGCGGGCTAATATTCGGCACGGTCGATACCTGGCTTATCTGGAAGCTTACCGGCGGAAAGGTGCATGTGACCGATCATACAAATGCTTCAAGAACCATGCTTTACAATATCCATGAGCTGAGATGGGATCAGGAGCTGCTGGAGCTTTTCGGGATACCGGAGGTCATGCTGCCTGAGGTAAAGCCTTCAAGCGCTTTATACGGATATACAGATGAGACGATTCTGGGAGGACGGATACCGATAGCAGGAGCTGCAGGAGATCAGCAGGCTGCTCTTTTCGGCCAGTGCTGCTTTGAAAGGGGAGATGTAAAGAATACATACGGGACCGGGTCATTTATCCTGATGAATACAGGCAAGGAGGCCGTGAGATCGGAAAACGGGCTTGTAACGACTATAGCGGCAGGCGCGGATGAAAAGCCGGATTATGCCCTGGAGGGCTCGGTATTCGTGGCAGGAGCCGCGATACAGTGGCTCAGGGATTCCATGCGTATGCTGAAGGATGCGCCTCAGTCCGGGGAGTATGCCGCCGAGGCGGAAAACGGATCCGAGGGGGTCTATATCGTACCTGCCTTTACCGGGATGGGGGCTCCCTACTGGGAGCAGTATGCAAGGGGGAGCGTATTCGGTATCACGAGAGGCTGCCGGAAGGAGCATTTTATCAGGGCGGCTCTTGAATCTATAGCCTATCAGTCCTATGATGTGTTTCGGGCAATGGAGGAGGATGCGGGAGTTGAGATAAAAGAGCTGAAGGTGGACGGAGGTGCCTCGGCAAATGATTTCCTGATGAAATTCCAGGCGGACATCTCCGAATGTGATGTGAAACGGCCTGAATGCATAGAGACAACGGCGCTGGGCGCGGCATATCTTGCGGGACTTGCAGTGGGCTATTACAGGGATAAGGATGAGATAAGGGATAACTGGCAGCTTGGGCAAGTATTCAGGAATGACATGGATCCTGAAAAGCGCAATGAGCTGATAAAGGGCTGGAAGAGAGCGGTAAAGGCTGCGATATACTGGGCAGAGAACGGATAAGGCTCCGTCAGCCCGATATCGCATGCGGAGCAGAACCGGTCCGGCAATGAATGGATACGGAAGCACAATAATATCAAACTAATATTACGGCTGGAGCAGGCTTGACATACCGGTTGAACAGGTGGTAATGTCACAGATTGTGTAATACAGTGCGCTGCCGTCATTTCGGAGGGAGCAGGCGGCGGTAATCCGCCGGCTGATGATCAGAATAAGGCATGCCTGTATTCATACAGGCGGGGCGGCGATATACACCGGCCGGAGTAAGTAATAAGATCAGGAGTATTATATCATGATAGAATCATTGAAACGAAACTGGAAGGGCATGGTGCTGATGCTCATATCGGCTCTTACCCTTTCGATAGGCTCTTTTTTGTGGAAGAGGGCGGACCTCAGTGACATAGCGACCGCGGTCACGAGCGTACAGGGGATCATCGGAGTTTTTTTGAAGATACTTCCGGGCTTTATAGTATATGTGCTCGGAGCCGCGGTAATGACCATTGCCCTGGGGTATGGCGAGCTTTCGGTGCTGCAGCCGATGAACTGCATGAGCTATGTGTTTGCGCTCATCATATCGGCTGTTTTTCTTACTGAGCCCATAACTCCTCTTACGATCCTGGGCATATTTGTGATAATCATCGGAGTGTTTCTCATAGGAGGGTCCAGCAAATGAGCGTAAAAATGGTCCTTATGCTTGCTCTGATCCTTCTGGTCGAGACATCGGTGGCTTCCTTTGCAAGCTTTTTTCTGAAAAAATCTTCAGGGGTGGAAAAAAAGACGGATATCCTCAGATCCCCCTACTTTTATCTCGGAGGGGTCCTGTATGTGATCTCTTCCTGCCTGAGCATAGTTTTGATGCAGTTTCTGCCATATGCCATCATCCTTCCGCTGGGGTCGCTTACCTATGTCTGGACGATGTTTATATCCAAATGGCTGCTGCATGAGGAGATCACAAAGCGCAAGCTTCTCGGTATCACTGTCATAATATGCGGAGTCATCCTGCTTGCTGCAGGACAGATATGAGACCGGGCCTTGGATATCAGACTGCCTGAAGCCTTTATAGAGAGAATGAAAGAGGATCTTGGGGACGAAGCGGATTCATTCCTTGGATCTTTTTTTGATGCGCCCAGAAGGGGAATAAGGATCAATCCGCTGAAGACTGATCCTGAGACGGAGCAGATGCTGACAGCGGGACTGTCCGGGATACCCTGGGAGGAACACGGATATTATTACACCGGCTCTGAACCCGGCAGATCAGCGCTGCATTCTGCCGGCGCATATTATATTCAGGAGCCCTCAGCCATGGCCCCGGTTAATTATCTGGACGTAAGACCCGGGATGTGCGTGCTGGATCTTTGCGCGGCTCCGGGGGGCAAAAGCACACAGATAGCGGCGGCTCTTAAGGGAAGGGGGCTGCTGGTAGCAAATGAGATCACAGCTGACAGGGCCAGGATACTCTCTCAGAATATAGAACGCCTCGGCATCGTGAATGCCCTTGCGGTTTCTCATGCTCCCGAGGAGCTGGCCGTCAGATTTCCGGCAGCCTTTGACAGGATACTTGTGGATGCGCCCTGCTCAGGAGAAGGGATGTTCAGGAAGGACATGAAGACGGCTGAGGAGTGGTCGGCGGATGTCACCGGGATGTGTGCGGCAAGGCAGAAGGGGATACTTGATGCGGCGGCTTCCATGCTGAAGCCCGGCGGGAGACTCGTATACTCAACCTGTACCTTTTCAAAGGCTGAGGATGAAGCCCAGGCGGAGAGCTTCCTTGAAAGGCACAAGGACTATCATATGGTTCCGGTAAAGCTGTATGAGGGCATGCGCTGGGGAAGCATCGGCGGAACGGTACGCATAATGCCTCAGGACGGATACGGAGAAGGTCATTTCATAGCGGTTTTTGAGAGAGAGGGCGGAAAAGACGGAGAGTCAGGGTACAAAGGAGCAGGAGAGCCTTCTCTTGGAAACAAACAAAAGCAGATGTTATCACCGTATTCTGCCTTTCTTCGGGAGACCCTGTCCGGGAGCGGAATAAGGGAAAGCCTGTCGGAAAGCTCAAGGCTTTTCATTTTCGGAAAGAATATATGTCTGATGCCGGAGGGCGGGCTGCCCTCATTATCCGGCTTAAAGGTGATAAGGCCGGGACTGGTCCTTGGTGAGATCAGAAAGGAACGTTTTATCCCCTCCCATTCACTTGCGCTCGCCCTGAAGAGGTGTGAGACTGTCAGGAGTAAAGATCTTGATGTAAACGGGGAAGAGGTAAGGAAATATCTTAACGGACAGTCTATAGCAAAAGACCCTGCCTCAGGAGGCGCCGGATGGACTCTGGTCACTGTTTCCGGCATCTCCCTGGGCTGGGTCAAAGCAGCTGATTCCATGCTCAAAAATCATTATCCCAAGGGACTCAGGATCAATTATTAATATGGCGTGTTAAAGGGGGTGTCGTTACCTGTTTTATCTGCCGGAGCGGAAGCATTATCCGGTGTTTTGACGTCCTGGTTAAGCTCCCTGTAGTTTCCGTCCATGTAGCCGGTACTGCTGCCGGAATATCCGTTATTTCCGCCGTAGGATCCGTTTGTGAAGGGGGCGCCGCTGTAGTTATTATATCCGGTATAGCCCATGTCTGACGGTGCAGACTCGCCCTTCAGCGTGAGATAGAGCTCGGCTTCGGAGGCTGCTATATACGGATCAACATAGAAGATGAGCAGTATGCCGCAGGTGAATATACTCAGGATGATCCAGCCTAAGAAGGAGAGATCGAACAGGAAGGTATGCCATTTGTTTCCTGTCATCATCTCTTTGGAGATCCGGAAGGCTTCCTCGGTGGAGATCTCGGGGTTATCGGAGATTATATAGGGGATCATGCGGTATTCATAGGATTTGATTATCCCCGGGATTATGAGAAGCAGGGACCACAGGAAGACCCTCAGCAGATACATGAACATGATCTTCACTATGTTCATGTAGTTTTTGCTGAAGGAAAAGCCTATGCTGCCAAGCTCATACTGTCTTGTTCTGCCGGCATCCTTGAAGAATTTCATGCATCCGACCTTCAGCGGCGCTATAAGAAAGACGGTGAGGGCGATGGAAATGATCATCCCCACTATCATTATCACCAGGATCGTGCCCATGATCACGCCGAAGCTCGGACTGTTTGCGATCTCTTCAGCCAGGTCCTCTATAGCTTCCGCATCTGGTGACGAATCATAAACAGCGGAAAAATCAAAATTTCCGTTCTCATCCTTGATGCTGTTTATATTGTAGTTCCCCGAAAAATTGGGGACTGAGCTGACGCCGCCGCTTATCACAGCTATGATAAAGGCAACGAGTACGCACTTCCAGTAGCCTTGCCTGAAGGTTGCGTTTCCTCTGAGTTTTACCTGTGGTATGGACCAGTTCACATTCATAAAAATCCTCCTCTGTAATGCGTAGTTTTATATATGACTTACTCTTAAATATTATAATCTCAACCGGGCAAATATGTACAGATAAAAAAACATAGCGGAGAAATGCCTGTAAAACGCTGAAAACTGACACAAAACGACTGTATGAATATAAAATCAATTTTTTGTATACAACTATAAAGAGATTTGTGGTAGAATATCTTTGATTATTTTTTCGTCAGAAGAAAGAGAAAGTGGAAGTGTTGCATAAGATACTGGAATTTTTACAGAGTGATAGGAGTGGAGAGGGCAGGACAAACAGTCTCATGGTCCTTGTCAGATATGTTGTATGCCTCTGTTTCCTGATGCATACCATATTCTTTGTCTTTTTGAGCGTAAGGGGTTATCATCCGGTGAATATGATATACCTCATTTCCGGTCTGACCCTGATAGGCATATTTGTATTATCCTTTTTTGTACCCCGAAGTGATGTCATAGTGACGGCCCTTGCCATTACCAATTTCGTTGTCTGTGCAGTTGCCGGGTCCTACCTTGGATGGGTGGTTTCCGGGTACGGCTTCATGTATGTAACTCTGATGCTCATATGGTTTGATTCTTCGAAGTCAATGGGCTATAAGGTGGCCACAAGCGCCTTTGTTTCGCTGTCGGTATGCGCCCTCTTCATCATAAGGGGAGCTCAGCTTGATATACAGCTTGAGCACAGCGATTATCAGATAATGCTTGTTATCAATACGGTGATCCTGTGCGGATGCATAAGCATAGTTTCCTATATCCTCTGCAGACATAATGTAACTGATGAGCGTAAGCTTATGCAGTATAATGCAAAATTAAAGCAGATGGCAGGGATAGATCCGCTGACCGGCCTTATGAACAGAAGAGCGATAGGAGAGAAATTTGAAGAGCTCTTAAAGGGCGATACCCAGTGTGTGACGGTGGCAATGGGAGATATCGATTTCTTCAAGAAGGTCAATGATACGAGGGGGCATGACTGCGGAGACTATGTACTGAAGACCCTTGCTTCGCTGTTTAAGGATTTCATGAAGGACAAGGGCTATGTATCACGCTGGGGCGGAGAGGAATTTGTTTTCATTTTCAAGGACATCAACGGTGATGAGACATATCCCATGCTTGAGGATCTCAGGCGGAAAATAGAGGCCATAGAGTTTGAGTTTTTTGCCCACAGATTCAAGATAACGATGACCTTTGGCGTAGAGGAATATTCGCCGATGTTCGGTTCGGAGGAAGCGATCAAAAAAGCGGATGAGAAGCTCTATCTCGGAAAGGAATCCGGGAGAAACAGGGTAGTATATTAATACTGTCCGGCCATGTGTGCAGTGCGGAGCCCCTGCTTTTCAGGCTCCGTTTTTTAAGCTTTTAAGCTATAGAGGAGTAGTAAAATCATGTTCATCAAAGTTCTTTTACTGGTCGTGTTTTTTGCGATCATGATCTCTGTCGGTCTTTATTCCAGAAGAAATGCAACGAATGTCAGTGATTTCGTGCTTGGCGGGAGAAAGGTGGGGCCCTGGCTTACCGCTTTTGCTTATGGTACCTCTTACTTTTCTGCCGTGGTCTTCGTAGGATATGCAGGACAGTTCGGATTCAAGTACGGCATAGCATCCACCTGGATAGGGCTTGGAAATGCCTTTCTGGGATCGCTGCTGGCATGGGTGGTGCTTGGAAGGCGCACAAGGATAATGACAAAATTTCTTGATGCCAAGACCATGCCGGATTACTTCGGAAAAAGGTATCATTCCAATGCACTGAGAATAGTAGCAGCTGTTATTTCGTTCGTGTTTCTGATCCCCTACACTTCATCTGTGTATAACGGACTTTCAAGGCTTTTCGGAATGGCCTTCAATATACCCTATACCGTATGTGTTATAGTAATGGCCGCGCTTACCTGCGTATATGTCATACTGGGCGGATATATGGCCACGGCTATCAATGATTTTATCCAGGGTATCATCATGATCTTCGGAATATGCGCGGTGGTAGCTGCGATACTTAACGGGAACGGGGGCTTTAATGCTGCGATAGCAAAGCTTGCGGAGATACCCTCGGACGTACCTGCCACCATGGGTCAGCCCGGAGCGTTCACGGCCTTTTTCGGCACTGATCCGCTGAATCTGCTGGGAGTCGTGATCCTTACTTCGCTAGGAACCTGGGGGCTTCCGCAGATGGTGCAGAAGTTCTATGCGATAAGGGATGAGAAGGCTGTACAGACGGGAACTGTCATATCCACAGCCTTTGCGGTGATAATCGCAGGGGGATGCTATTTCCTCGGAGGCTTCGGAAGACTGTATGACACTGCTGAGATATATAAAGCAGACGGCTCCGTGGCATATGATGCGATAATACCCTCCATGCTGTCCACACTTCCGGATGCACTTATAGGGATAGTCATAATGCTCGTGCTTTCGGCTTCGATGTCCACACTGGCTTCACTGGTGCTCACATCAAGCTCTACTCTTACCATAGATCTCATCAAGGGAAATATCGTCAAGGATATGGATGAAAAAAAACAGGTGCTTGTTATGAGGGTGCTGCTGATAGTATTCATAATCATTTCAGTTGCCATGGCGCTTAATCCGCCTACATTCATTGCACAGCTCATGGGCATATCATGGGGAGCTCTGGCGGGAGCCTTCCTTGCGCCTTTCCTTTACGGTCTGTACTGGGAGGGAGTAACGAGAGCGTCCGTGTGGGCGAGCTTCGCATCCGGGATCCTGATCACGGTGATAAATATGTTCCCCGCTGCAAAATTCATACAGAGTCCGATAAATGCGGGCGCTGCAGCCATGATAGCCGGACTTGTGATAGTGCCTGTCGTAAGCTTCTTTACACCGAAGATGGAGCAGGGCGAGATAGACTTTGTTTTCGACTGCTTCGAGGAAAAGCATATGATAGAGCAGAGATATGCTCTTCCGGATGATGAAGGAGTATGACCTGAGGGGTTAACAGGGATATGAAGGAGAACAGGGGATACGAGATCCGGGTAGTGTCACATATTGTGCTTGTTATGGCTGTGACTCTTTTTTCTCTGATACTCATAGTGCTGGATCTTTACATGGGATGGGACAGATGGACCATCCCTCTCTTTATAGCCGTGATGATAATCTGTCCTGCCATTCATATTTTCGGAGTTATGGAGGAGAGACGCCGGTTATACATCTACAGTATCATCCTCTTTTTTGACCTGTTCTTTTATACGATGCATG
>CAMUZQ010000075.1 GCA_947165275.1 uncultured Lachnospiraceae bacterium
CCTGCGATATCTCTGAGCAGATCAGTCTTGCATCCAAGGAGGCATCCGGCACTTCGAACATGAAGTTCATGCTGAACGGCGCAGTGACGCTCGGAACAGATGACGGAGCAAATGTCGAGATACATGAGCTCGTTGGTGATGATAACATCTTCATCTTCGGAGTGGATTCGGATACAGTCATAAGGCATTATGAGAAGGCTGACTATGTATCAAAGGAATACTACAAGAAGTCAAAGGTCATAAAGGAAGCGGTAGACTTCATTGTAGGACCTGAGGCTTTGAAGGTCGGTCATAAGGAAAACCTGGAGCGGCTTTACAAGGAGCTGCTGAACAAAGACTGGTTCATGACCCTGCTCGATCTCGAGGATTATATCGCAAAGAAGGATGAGATCTTCGAGGCTTATGAGGATCAGGACAAGTGGCGCCGCATGATGCTTGTGAATATCGCAAAGGCCGGATTTTTCTCCTCAGACAGGACCATCGCAGAGTACGACAGAGACATCTGGCACCTTGGGGACGGGGTTAATGGTCCATTTTAAGACTGACAATAATATGCAATACTAATAAACAGCTGCGATTTGCAGATACGATCAGATTCAGCGCGTCGGACATCTGTTCGTTGCGTCGGGGGCTCGGAAGATCGATCCTGTTCGCTACGGGATCGATCTTCTCCTTCTTCGGAATCTCATCCCAAATCAGGCGGATGTCCTCTTCCTTCAGACCGATGGTTTTCCCTGTTTCCGATCAGCTCCATTTTTAAAGAGGATAAAGAGAGGTAGATCATGGGGGGTGATCATAGAAATGAAAAGTACAGAAGAACCGTATCTGTTCTGAACAAAAAATAATGGATTTACTGAAAAACATAAGCGGAGTTTGATCTCAATGAAGTATCCTGGCAGTCACCGGGACCTTTTGCACTGCGCCGGCATCAGGGAAACCGGCGCTGGATCTTAATACCGGAGCAGGAGAAGAAGTCAGATATTAAACTACGCTTTATGGAGGAGGTGTTCATGAAGAATCGCAAGACCAAAAAGCTATGTATTGTAATACTGATCCTGGCTGCAGTTATTGCAGTGGCCACAGTGATCGGGTTGAAGTCATGCGGGGCGGAGAAGGCAGAGAATAATGGTGAAACCCATGCAGTCATTCTTGCGACATCAGATATGCATGCAAATATCTGGGGTTATTCCTATGAAGACAATAAAGAGACAGATAACAACGGAATGTCCCGTCTGTACACATATATCAAGAAGGTCCGGGAGGAGGAGCCTGTCGTATTTCTGGTAGATGCAGGTGATGAGATACAGGGGACGATAATGACAGATGACATTGCCAATAAATCGCCTGACAAGGAACATCCTGTTATGACCGCAATGAATTTCATGGATTATGATTGCATGACTGTAGGCAATCATGAATTTGACTGGGGCATACCGGCCATGAAAAAGATCCTTGAGCAGGCGGATTTTCCTGTGCTCGGAGCAAACATCCTTGATAAAAACGGAGAGCCTGTCACAGGTGAAGGCTGGATCATACTTGAGCGCGGAGGCATAAGACTTGCAGTGATCGGTGTCTGTACGCCTGACGTTCCGATCTGGGACAAGGATAAGGAAGGAGTGTCTGACCTGACCTTTGAAGCAGCCAATACGGCGGTAAAAAAGGCTGTAACGGAGGTAGGTGACAAGGCAGATATCATACTGGTGTCTGCACATATGGGGCAATATGCAGAATACGATGAAGAAAACGGATCAGATTCCGGTGAAAAGATCATAGAAGACAACCCCGAAGTGGACATCCTGCAGACAGGTCATATGCACATAACCGTAAACGATAAGATCGGTAATGTACCCATAGTCGGAGTTCGTAATGCAGGCCGTGAGATAGCCAGGATAGATGTGACACTTGATCAGGACAGAAATATAAAGGATATATCATCTGCGATAGTGGATATGGCTGACTATGAGCCAAGTGAGGAAATACGACAGATCCCTGTTGTAAAGGAGCTTCATGAGGAGACCATTCGGTACATACAGGGGAATCCCGGGGATGAGGGTGACAAGGGTGAAGTCATAGGCAGCACTACATCAAAATTTCAGCCTGAGGATGAGATCAGGGGGATACCGGAGGGGAGACTTAAGGATACAGCCGTGATCGATCTTATACATAAGGTCCAGCTGCTTAATTCCGGAGCTGATGTATCCGCATGTTCGCTTTTTAAGTCCGACAGCGATCTGCCTGAAGGAGAGATATATTATAAAAATATCTTCGATATCTATAAATATGACAATACGCTCTATAGGATAAATGTCACCGGCAAAGAGCTTAAAGACTATATGGAATGGTCCGCGGGATTTTACAATCAGTGGGTACCCGGTGATATAAACATATCATTCGATCCGGATTTTCCAGACTATCAGTATGATATGTTTGCCGGTGTGGATTATGAGATAGATATATCAAAGCCGAAGGGTGAGCGAATACAGAATGTGATGTTCAAGGGCGAGCCTCTGAAGGATGATCAGATACTTAAACTCTGTGTAAGTAATTTCAGGTATTCAGCGGCTCTGAAGCCAAATAAGCTTGTTTCCGGAAAAGCTGACTGGGAGTCATCCGGTTCTATACGCGATATGATCGTTGATTACTTCAGACAGAATTCGCCTGTGGATCCTGAAATATATAATAACTGGCGTATCACGGGTGCGGATCTTTCGGTAAATGATCCGAGGCGTGATGAGATCATAGATCATATAAATGACGGAAGCCTTCCATCGCCCGTCAACAGCAGCTACAACCTTAAAGACTATGATTCGCTCATAGCGGATGCGAATGGCGTCACCGCATCTGAATAAAAGCCTTACACCATTGTGATCTGGGGTCATATTTACAGATATGTTTGATAACATGCTCTATCTGCAAGATTGGATAAGACCTCAAATGATATGGATCTAATGCAGGATGAACTTTTCAGACAGAGTTTATTACAGACAATACCATGGATACAGGATTCGATTGAACAGTCTGGAGTGGAGCAGTAGATTTATACAGCCGTTTGATGTTATAATAAAACAAACTTTGATCTGCCGGGATACCTCCTTTTATCAGTACCCGGCTTGCATACTCCCCGGCCATCTCCCGGGGAGTGTGTTTATAGAAAAGAGGAATGTATTATGTGGGAATTGATAAACAGATATTTTGATGCAGTAAAATCAAAAGATATAGATGCGTTGAGTTCTATATTTACTGATGATGCCGTGTATATCGAAAGAGACGGAGCAACCTATGAGGGCATAGGGAAGATCCGTGGTTTTTTCGGTAAAAGAGCTGAGAGCGGAAATGTAGCTGCCTGGGATATAAGAAAAGTAATAGAATCCGGAGAGGACGGAACAGCAGTCTGGTATTATGAATACAGACCTGACAAAGGCAATACCATCTCATACGACGGAGTATCTGTCATAGAGACAGCGGATGGCAGGATAAAGAGATGGAGTGAATATTCACAGAATACAGAAAAGACATATCCGATATGAAAACTGATGATGAAAAGAAACAAAAGAATACGGATCTCGCTCCTGTTCCATCAGAACCGCCTGTATCTGATCAGAAATTAAGGCGCTTAACTGACTATGAGATCATTCAAGGGTTTCGGTATCTGATGAATAAGGACAGAAAGAAGGATTAAAGACAGCTCATAAGCAAGAATTGATTAAATCCGGGGATTAGGGTATTATTTATCATATTTATTAAGGCAAGCTGGAAAAGTATGTAAATTTATACAGATGTGAAGCAAGTCTGATATGCAGAGAGAGATCAGTCTGGATGGCGCACCGAAGATCGGAGAGGGAGCGCATGGTGAAGTATATCGCATAGCGGATGATACCATAGCAAAGGTGTATCGTCCCGGAGTTTCCATGGAGGCCATAATGAGAGAGAAGGAACTCTCGAGGTGGGCCTTTGTCCATGGCGTGCCTACAGCAATCTCTTTTGACATCGTAAGGGTGGGAGACCGGTACGGCGTTGTATATGAACTTCTGGACGCATGTTCCGCATCTGATTATGTCAGGGAATCACCGGCAAACCTTGAGGATTTTATAGAAAAATCTGTTGATCTTATGAACAGGATCCATGCTATAGAGGTGAATCCCGGAGAGCTTCCGGATATGAAGGAACAGACTCTCGGCTGGATAGAAAACAGCCGGCAATATCTGAGTCCTGAGATCCGTGACAAGCTGAAGGCACTGCTTAGCGAGGTTCCTGACAGTCATACCCTTTTACATGCGGATTTTCATCTGAAAAACATAATGATCTCAGACGGTGAGCTTATGCTTATAGATATGGATACCCTGTGTACCGGGGATCCCATATTTGAACTAGCCACGATCTATAATTCATATAAGGAGTTTCCTTCGATCGCACCTGAGGCGGCGATGTTCCTTGGTATAGATGTGGATACGGCATACCGGATCTGGGACAGAACCCTGGAGCTTTATCTGGGAGATACAGATCAGGCAGCTGCAATGGATACAAAAAGGAAGGCAGAGCTTTTCGGCTGCGTCAGGATCATTGATTTCGCGGACAGACATAAGGAGATGCCGGAAAGGGAGAAATGCCTGATGACCTGTATAGCTGATATTGCCAGCCGCTGCTGAAAGCAGCCTCGCATCAATATTTTGGATATGTAAGTGAAAGCATAAAAGAGGATCTGAAATAAATGAATAGTTTTTTTCGAAAAAAAGCATTAGATAAGATTTCGTCTCCGGATCAGCTTGATCAGGTCATAGTCATCACTCCGCCGCTCTTCTGGATAGCAATGCTCGGCGCAGGTGTGGTGCTGGTCGCTGCACTCTTCTGGTCTGTATTCGGAAGGATACCGGTCAATGTCAGGGCAGACGGCATATGCATATTGTCCGGAGGCATCCATGTGCTATACAGTACGGAAAGCGGCATTGTAGATGAAGTGAAGGTAATAGACGGTGACAAGGTAAAGGAAGGCGACGAGATCGCGAAGCTCTATACAGGAGGGCTTTCCGGACAGTCCGAAGAGATCGGGCTTAAGGCAGATATGAGCGGAAATGTGATGGGACTGGATGTGGCGCCCGGCAATGTCATAGCTGCGGGAAGTCCGGTGTGCCGTATCGTGGATGAGAATGCGGGACCCATGTCGGCGATACTGTATGTCCCGTTGTCTGATGGCGGTAAGATCAGACCCGGAATGGAGGTGAAGGTCTATCCGAACACGGTCAACAGTCAGGAATACGGTCATATAAATGCTGTCGTGGACAGGGTAGGCAGCTATGTCACAGGTGCAGGTGAGATGCAGAATATGCTCGGTGACAGCTCTCTGGTGGAGAGCTTCAGGAGCGCAGGACCGGTCATACAGGTACAGTGCCGGCTTAAGCCTGACAGCAGTACGAAAAGCGGATACGAATGGTCCAACAATAAGGGAGCGCAGGTGGAGCTTGCTCCGGGAACGACTGTCAAAGCAGATATAATGATCGAAAAAAAGGCTCCGATAACAATGCTTTTTCCCATGCTTGACGGCAAGGGAAACACTTAAGTAAGGGCAGCCGGAGAAGCAGTGATGGCGGAAACGAAGACAAAAAAGAAAAAACAGGCCTATGCCAAAACACCCACCGTGTTTCAGATGGAAACCGTTGAGTGCGGAGCGGCAAGTCTGGCAATGATATTGGGGTATTACGGCAAATTCCTTCCACTTGAGCAGGTGCGTATTGAAACCGGGGTATCCAGAGACGGCTGCAGCGCCGACAACATCCTGAAGGCTGCAAAGAAGCACGGACTGGACGCGCATGCCTATATAGTAAGGGTGAAGAAGCTGCTTGAGCTTCCGGTGCCCTGCATCATACACTGGAACTTCAATCATTTCGTTGTATGGGAAGGCACAAAGAAGGGCGCATATTACATAAACGATCCGGCTCACGGAAGGCGTGAGATCACATATGAGGATATAGATAACTGCTTCACCGGCGTGGTGCTCACCTTCGCCGTGACAGAGAATTTTTCAAAGAATAAAAAAGAGGATACGCTTATCGGGATGATAAGGGATCGACTGAAGGGTGAGAAGGCATCCCTTATGTCGCTTATCATTACCGGGATGTTCCTTGTACTTCCCGGAATACTCATGCCGGTCTTTTCGCAGATCTTTATAGATGACATCCTGATAGGCGGTAATAAGGACTGGATATCAGTACTGCTTGCCGCCATGACGGTGACTATCCTTTATCAGATGGGGTTTTCCTATTACAGGGGGATATTGCTCCTGAGACTTCAGAATAAGCTGGCATTGCTGTCGGGATACAGGATGCTTGACCATCTTTTCAGGATGCCGATGAACTTTTTCAACCAGCGCTACGCAGGAGATCTGACACAGAGAGTTGATAATAATAACAACATTTCCATCTTCCTGACGAGTGAGATCGGTCAGACCGTCCTCAATATATTTACGGCTGCGTTTTACATTATACTGATGGCGATGTATTCACCGCTTCTGACACTTGCGGGACTTTGTCTCGTTGCCATAGGCATCATCATTATGAAGAGGAGCGCTGATGCCATAAGCGACCTGACTATGAAAATGCAGATAGACCTTGGAAAATTCTTCGGAGTTCTTGCGGCCGGACTTACGATCACAAGTACGCTCAAGGCATTGGGAAATGAAAATGTATTTGTGGAGAAGCTTCAGGGATATTACACCAAGAACGGGCTGTCGGAGCAGGAGCTTGGTTTCAAGCAGGAATCGATGAATGCCATACCCGAGATATCAGGCATCCTTACGAGCATTGTCGTGCTTGTTCTCGGCGGAGTGCTGGTCATCAGAGGAAGTATGACGGCAGGTACACTTACAGCATTTACCGCCCTTCTGGCATCCTTTTCACAGCCTGTGACACAGCTGGCGCTATTCATCCAGAATCTGCAGTCGACCAAGGCTGATCTGTCGCGTGTTGACGATATCATGCGGTATAAGGAGGACGAAAAGTTCCTGCCACATGATAAGGAAAAAATGACGGAGAAGCTTATCGGTGACATAAGACTTGAAGATATTTCGTTCGGCTATAATCTGCTCGATGATCCTCTTATAGAAGATTTCTCATTTGATCTTACCTGCGGCAGCTCTATTGCTTTCGTCGGAGCATCGGGCTGCGGCAAATCCACCATGTCCAAGATATGCTCCGGACTTTATACGCCGTGGAGCGGCCGTATTTTCTACGACGGAGTGCCGGTCGAGCGCATCCCGAATGAAGTCCTTGCTTTGAGCATCTCGACGGTAACTCAGAATGTTTCTCTTTTCAGCGGCACAATAAGAGAAAATCTTACCATGTGGAATAAATATATTCCTTACCCGGATATCGTGCAGGCCTGCAAGGATGCATGTATTCATGATGTTATCACAAGTAAGCCCGGAGCTTATGAATACCGTATTTCGGCGGGAGGGACCAACCTGTCGGGAGGTCAGCGGCAGAGACTTGAGATCGCAAGAGCCCTTGCAACCAATCCGAGCATACTTATCATGGACGAAGCTACCAGCGCTCTGGATCCGATAGTGGAGAAGCAGATAATCGACAACATCAAGCGCAGGGGCTGCACCTGTGTGATCGTTGCTCACCGTCTGTCAGCGATACGAGACTGTGATGAGATCATCGTGATGGATCAGGGAAAGATTGTACAGCGGGGGACACACGAGGAGCTTAAAGAACTTGAAGGCCACTACAAACGACTGGTACAGACCATGTGAAGAATGATATCACTACTATGCAGATTATAAGATTAGACGGTGGAAAACCCCATATAACCGATGATCCCGGCAGGCTCTATATCGTAAAGAGAGGGCATGTCCTTGTATATCTCATACCGCTGAAGGGCAAGGGAGAGGACTTGTCATATGGAAGGCGCATGCTGCTGAAGGAAGCCGTGGAAGGTGAGCAGCTCCCGGCCCTTTGCCATGATTCCGATCTCTTTGGCTCATGGCGTTTCATGTTAGTTGCGGTAGACCATGCTGAGCTTGAGGCACATGATGATGTCTGGAGCGAGGAAATACGCATATCCTTTGCAGAGAGCATTGGGATCAGTCTCCAGGCCGCGGATGATTTTGACGGGATGATGGTAGAACATTACAATCTGTCAGTCGTGAAGGCGGCGGGCCATATATTTGCCACAAAGCGGGCGAATAAGGAGACCCTTAAGCAGTCCGCCATGCTCATCTACAATACATTAAAGATGGATGACGGGGATCGCGGCAGATATGTTCCGACCGGATATCCCCTGTATGATGCGGTTGCCCGTATCTGCCTAAAGGAAAAGATCGAGCTGGCGCCGTATGACAGGATCAGGCAGGCGGCAGGCAAGAAGTTTACCTTAGCCGATATTTCACGAATATCTCGTTTCAGCGCCAGAGAGGTCGTACTGGCCGGGGACTGGTATAAGAAGGACAGCGGAGTGCTGCTTGCCTTTACTAAAGAGGGAAACCGCCCCGTGCCCTGTATACCGAAGGGGCCGTGTCACTATGAGTATCATGACCCGGAAACGGGAAATCGAAAAAAGATAGATGCGAAGTTTGCAGAAGGACTGGATTCCAAAGGCTATGCCTTTTGCCGTCCTTTCCCGGATAAACCGATCGGGAAGGGAGACCTTTTTCTCTTCGGGATGAGCAAGGTATATAAGTCTGATATCGTAAGGCTTTTAGGTCTTGCTTTTCTGGGAACCCTGGTGGGACTGCTGATACCTGTCCTTACGCAGCAGGTCTATGATCTTTTCATCCCATCCGGAGAGATGGAAACTCTGATTTCTGCAGGAATTATGATCCTTTGCTGCGCACTGGGAAATATAAGTTTTACATTAGTCAAGAATCTGGCAGACTTCCGATCCATGAACACGATGAAATATGCGGTTCAGAATGCGGCTTTGGACCGGCTTTTCAACCTGCCGGAGAGTTTTTTCAGGGAGTATGAATCGGCCGAACTGGCACAGCGCGTCATTGGAGTGTCAATGATATTCGGGATGATTACCAGTAACTTTGTACAGACGGTACTGGCTGTCCTGTTTTCTGTGATGTATCTTATCAGAATGGTCAATATTTCAGGGAAAATGGCCAGCGTGGCGATCATACTGCTCCTTGCCGTCGTCCTGGCCCTTATCTGGCTCGGGATAAGGCAGGTAAGATATGAGAAAGAAAAGATGCTTGCAGATATCGAAGCAAAATCGACCGTTTTCCAGTTGATAACCGGGATCGAGAAGATCCGCATCTCTGCCTCGGAGCAGCGCGGCATACAGAGGTATCTTAATGACTTTACCAGATCGCAGGCTATCAATGCAAAAAAGGGTAGGGTAACGAATCTTGTAAACGTGGTTGCGGCCGTAGCGCCGGGCGTTTTCTCGCTTATCTTCTATCACATGATGATACAGGGCGGGATCAATCTGTCGGTCGGAGAGTATTCAGGATTTGCTGCCTGCTTCGGTGCCCTTTCGGCGGCGGCCTTCGCTCTGGTGCAGGCTTTCCTCAGGATCAGTATGTTAAAGCCTATATATGATAATGTCCGTCCTATCCTGGAGACGATCCCGGAGTCTATGGAGGAGACGGAGCTGCCGGGGGAGCTGACAGGCGAGTTGGAGATCTCACACGTTACCTTTTCATACAGCGCAGAAGAGGAGCCGGTGCTGTCCGACCTGAGTCTGCATATCGATGCCGGAGAATACGTAGCGATAGTAGGGCCGTCAGGCTGTGGCAAATCAACCCTGCTTAAGCTTCTGCTGGGCTTCGAGAAACCGAAAAAGGGTAAGATCTTTTATGATAATAAGGATATTGACTATCTGGATAAACGCGAATTGAGAAAGAAATTCGGAGTAGTGCTGCAGGACGGAGGACTGATATCCGGAAGCATTTACGATAATATAAGAGTCGGATCGCCTGATGTCGATATGGAGCGTGTCGAAGAGGTCATAGAGGAGGTCGGACTAAAGGATGATATAGCAGGGATGCCGATGGGGCTGCATACCATAGTATCAGAGGGAGCCGGAACAATTTCCGGAGGACAGAGCCAGAGGATAATGATCGCCCGTGCCATTGCAGGAAAGCCCAGGATCCTGTTTTTTGACGAGGCGACAAGCGCGCTCGACAATGTGACGCAGAATCTGATAGTAGATACTCTTGAGAAGATAAAGGCCACCAAGGTTGTTATAGCTCACCGACTGAGTACGGTCAAAAGGTGCGACCGGATCATCGTGATGGATGGAGGGTACATCATCGAGGAAGGTAATTTCGAGACACTTATGGAGAAGAAAGGCTTCTTCTATGATCTGGCAGTGAGGCAGCTCTGATCAGGATAATGGCAATTCGAAGGCTTTTATCAGCTGATACATCTTCGCGGGCTGCAGCTTCCTGTCAGTCCAGCGTACTTTTAACCACTGAGGAAATAAGCTGAATGTGATTTTTTTCTCTCCTGCAGGGATCGCTCCGGCAAAGGTTGCTCCAATCCCTTTTTTCCAGCGGTCATCCGTGATATTCCATTGCTTCAGCAGATCTATATATCTTGCGCCGTATCCATCCTTAAAGGATGCAAGGACGTCCTCAGGCTTTTCTATCGCAAAATTGGTCGAAAGTGAAAAAATGCTGCCGACAGTACCGTCAGGAAATATATCAAACTGGAACTCGTTTTCCCGGTTTGTCACAGCCATGACAGCTGTGATCTCCCGGATCATCTGATCATCATAGGCTGTAAATCCTGCTGCCTTAAATGCGCCCGCGATCCTGTCAGGATCAGCTATACATAATCTTTTCTCAGCCGGGGAAATATATCCTCCAACCCGTAAAGGCAGACCCGGTCTCCCTCTGAAGAAACCGAAATATGAAGGGTCCCAGCTGTCTTTAAGCCGTCTCGTCATTTCTTCAAACAGCTGTCCATACAGCGGTTCCCCTATTGCCTCACAGAATCCTGCTGTAAGAAATTTATGCTTTCTAGGCTGAAAATGAACTGCGGCTGCGCCTGGAGAGGGGGATTTTGTATCAATCTCAAACCCGCCGCAGACGGACGGATATTTCCCGGATGCAGTCCTTAAAAACTCCAGCATCCTGTCGGTATCCTTTGCCAGAGGAGAGGATACATAGTTTGTTTCAGAGGTATCGTCAAAGACGACAGTCAGAGATATATCGAGAAAGGGTTCCCCCAAAAGCGGGCATTCCAGATATATATCAGGAAAAGGACCGTTGCCCAAAAAATCCGGAACTATCTTCTTCACCCGCGAAAGACTGTCTCCGTAAAGTAATTCTCCCCTGCTGTCTGAAGCGGCATGCAGAAGCAGCATATGAAATGCACTTTTATTATCGATCAGTTTCATTTCCTGTCCTTTCTACAGATGCAGAGTTTTGCTTATGGTTTCCAAAAGTCCTGAGCATTTCCGGTCGCAGCTTGTCGCATAGGCGGAAAAGACCAATGCCTTCATTCCTACTTCTCCTGAGTAAAGACTTTCCGCTGCCTTTCTGGTCTTCAGGGTCTCGCTCAGCTCGTCAAGCTGCTCGAAAAGCTGATCCTT
>CAMUZQ010000076.1 GCA_947165275.1 uncultured Lachnospiraceae bacterium
CCTGATATCGGCATGAACCCTGCATACCTGCTCAAGCAGCCGCTCCATATCAGGCTGATCCTTTGCTTCCGCGCGCCTTATCCTCATTTTTTAAGAGAATCTCTTATCTCTCTGAGAAGCAGTATCTCTTCAGAAGGCTCCTCCTCCGCAGCTGCCTCCTCCGCTTCTTTCTTCCTGAGCTTGTCTGCCTTTGCCTTAGCTGTATTGAAAGCCTTTATGATAAGGAAAAGCACAAAGGCTGTGATAAGGAAGTTTATGACCGCCTGTATGAAATTACCGAACTTTATCTGCGCATCCCCGATACCGAAGGAGATCGCGGAGAAATCAAGTCCGCCGCAGATAAGTCCTATTACGGGTCCGATTATATCATCCACAACCGATGAAACTATTGTGGTAAATGCGCCGCCGATGATTATACCTATGGCCATGCTCATGACATTTCCCTGTGATATGAATTCCTTAAACTCCTTGATCAGTGATTTCATTTAAGCTTTCCTCCTGTGTTTTCAGGGAGCCTTTTAACGCTCCAGATTTTTTGAATATATATCGGATATTTTAACATACAGTCTACTGCACTGCAAAGCATCATCCGGCATTGATCTCAAAAGAGCTTTTCAGAAAATCAGGTCTACTGCGGATTATTGGATCTGTAATCGGCAAGCGGGACATAGTCCAGCCATTTGTGCGGGCCGTAGGACTCGTTCTTTTCATCATATTCCTTTTCGGATATCTTCTCCCAGGTATCATTTTTGCCGGGCCCCTTGCTGAACCAGGGATTTGCTTCATCGGTATCCGAGTCGTATTTTAAGCCTCCGGCATAATTCTTAATATTGGAATATAAACTCAAAGAATAATACGCATACTCTGTATATGCCGCGCCTCCGGATATCTCATTATTGATGTAGCCCTTGTCGGTAAGAAACCATGCATCTTTATCACCACCGCTGAACATATGCCAGACCTGTCTTCCCACAAGAGTATACATATCATATACAACTCCGCTCCATCCGCTGTCCTTTTTTGTGATCTCCCCTATATAAAGCTCGTTGACACCGTCCCCGTTTATGTCATACTCCAGGTAACCGATCTTTTCCAGAGGATCCTCCTTGGAATTTCTCGCTATGATCTCATATATATAGCTCATCTTCTCGTCCTCAAGCCTGTCCTGGCTCCAGCCCTCTTCTATGGCCTGTATATGTTTTTCTATGGTAGCTCTGTACAGCTCGCTTACAGTAGCCGGGTCATCATCTAACGCTCCGGTGTCCTCTCCTTTTACTTCATAGGTTCCACCGTCAGTGCTTTTAACGGATGAAGTGATCTCCTCAGCCGCGTTGTCTATCTCATGCCATGCATCAGAAGACTCCTTACTTGTTTCATCCCATTCCACGTCCGTCGGATACGAGATTATCATATCATACCCTTTTCCACTGGCGCTCTCTAATGTCCCAAACAGGTCATAGTGCTCATCATAAATATATTCCTCCGGATCACTGCACGCCCCTATCCAGAATACAATACCTAACTTAAATTCATCATCTTTAGTCTTATCATATGCCAGCTTTTCATATACTGTTATAGCCTCATCATATACCAGGGCTGTATATTTGCCCTTAAGACTCTCCGGCATATCTATAGAAAACAGCCTGTTTTCAAGATGAAGATCTGTGCTTTCTTCGTAGCCGGTCTCTGATCCTTTTTCATCCGTCTCCTCCACGGTCTTTTCTCCGGAGAATAAGCCCTCCGGCTGTCCTTCGTCCGACTCCTCATTATTTTTCTCTTCTGTTTTTTCCTCACTGCTTTCCTCAGTATTTGCAGAAGAAGTCTCAGAAGACAGCCTGCTGTCATCTGTATTATCCGTACTGCTGCCGCAGGCTGCCACAAATAGAAGCATCATCAATACCATGCCGATACATAATTTCTTTTTCATCCGTCTCCTCCCTTAATATAAAATAAGCCTTTACGACAATACTTTAATTCCGCCTGTTCGGGTTGTCCAGCGTCACATTTGTGACATCCGGCCCATATCCTGATATATTTGATCCGCTGGGTAGTTTCAGCATTGAAAATTTGGTAATATATTTTTATGCAAAAAGGAGTCATCAATAAAAAGCATATTTTCCTTACCATCTTATTTGCCGTGTATATGTCAGAATATATGCTGTCGCTTATCTGTATGGACAGGAGCGCATATGCACTTGCAGAAACAGGAGCTATGCTTCACTATCTGAAAACACCTGCTCTGATGGCCGGCTTCCTGCTGTTTCCTCTCTCCAGGCGGCTGGGCCGCAGTATACGGATCAGACGTACCTTATTCATATGTCTGAATCTGATCTATATTACCGGAATGATCCTGATCACCGGAGCGGTGCTCCCTGAAGGGATCCCGGTTTACATGGCTTCCTGCATTATAAGCCTTCTCGCCCTGGGGTTTCTGGGCGGCGCGGTATATTACTATATGGCAGCCGGATTTGTGAATCACCCCTGTATGGGAAGGCTTTCCGGTATCGGGGGAGCTGCTGCCTTTCTAATTCAGACCGCTGCATTATATATGATATCCTCTCCCACAGCTCTCCTGATCCTGCTCCTTGCAGGCTTTGTCATCTCATTGTATATAACTCTTTCAACTCACCAATTCTCGGAGCTGATCTTTGATGAGCCTCTCGAATATGCGGAAAAAGGGGATTCCGCCCTTCCCGGAAAAAATATCATCTTTGCCGGAATAGCTTCGATAACCCTTTGCTACATGATATGCGGCATGACCGATACTATACTTATATCCATGAATTTTGCAGGCGATATGTCCATATACGCCTGGCCCAGGCTTTTTGGGGCAGTCGGATATATCATAGGCGGAGTTCTGGCAGATCTTCAAAACAGAAAATGGCTCCATACATCTGCATTCGCGATGTCCCTGCTATGTATCCCCATACCGCTGATACTGGCTCAGGGCAGCTTTTATTTCGGCGTCTGCCTGTATTACATCATTGTAGTTGCGCAGATAGTCTTCCTGAATATTTATTTCTGGGATCTGGCGCCGAAGACATCTCATCCTGAATTCTGGTCCGGTATGAGCCGGATCCTTGCATCAGCTGTAAGCATGATAATGCCGCTTTTTTCAGGTATATCAGTTATGTCGGCAGTTATAATCGAGGTTGTATTCACTTTGACCGCAATGATATTTATAGTATCCGGAGGATTTTTTCCGAAACGTGAAACCGCTGCTGCAGCTTTACCGGAAACCGGCAATCCCAATACACCTGTAGACCATATCGCACTTTTTTCTGAAAGATATAACCTTACTCCCCGTGAACGGGATCTCCTCAAGCTGATGCTTGAAAGAGATGATGAGATCCAGGATCTGGCCGCTTCCATGAATGTATCTACACGGACTGTTTACAGACATCTGAATAATATATACGAAAAGACCGGTACTGAAACCAGATACGCTATCATGAGATTATATTACGAAACAAAGGAATCTGCCTTATATCCGTCTGAATCCCCTTCTCTCAACTGCATTCACGGGCAGAATTGACCTTTCCGGTCAGGACAGCTTCTTCCCAAGCAAAAAAAAGGTGACATTCAGGATCATTCCGATCCGATAAATGTCACCATCAGCATCATATGCACAGATCAGCGATCCGGGATATCTGCTTTATTTTATAAGCTTGTGCCAGTCCTGCAGGCTCTTTACCTCGCCAAGACCGTTCTTTTTGATATAAGCTATACCCTCTGCAGCGGCTCTGGCTGCAGCCGCAGTCGTAAGATAGGTAATGCGGTTTTTTACGGCTGCTTTTCTTAAATAGCTGTCATCATGCTTTGAATCCTTGCCTATAGGCGAATTAACGACCAGCTGTATATCCCCGTTTGTCATGTGATCCAGGATATTGGGCCTGCCCTCATGCAGCTTCTTGACAAGCTGAGCCGGTATACCCGCCTCCGTGATCCTGTTGTAATTACCCTTGGTAGCCATTATACTGAAGCCTGCCTCATGGAAGCTTCTCGCTATATCAACCACCTCCGGCTTATCCGATTTATTGAAGGAAATGAGAACCGTCCCCTCCAAAGGAAGCATACTCTTTGCGGCTTCCTGAGTTTTGTAATAAGCAAGACCAGTCGAATCAGCTATTCCGAGCACCTCGCCCGTGGACCTCATTTCAGGACCCAGTATCGGATCCACCTCCGGGAACATATTGAACGGGAATACAGCCTCCTTTATGCCGTAATAAGGGATGGTCCTTTCCTTCAGCCCGGGCACAGGAGAAGGCTTTCCGGTAAGCTCTCCGGTGACTATGTCTATTGCTATCGGTACCATCCTGATATCACAAACCTTTGAAACCAGCGGTACGGTACGGCTGGCTCTGGGATTTGCCTCTATTACAAAGACCTTGCCATCCTCTATGGCAAACTGGATATTAAGAAGTCCCTGTACGCCAAGCTCAACAGCCATTCTCTTTGTATAATCCTTAATGGTTGCCAGGTTTTCCGCTGATATATGCTTTGACGGGATGATGCAGGCTGAATCCCCGGAATGGATTCCGGCAAGCTCTATATGCTCCATGACTGCGGGCACATAAGCATGCTCGCCGTCAGATATGGCATCTGCCTCACACTCCGTTGCATGATGCAGGAATCTGTCAATAAGAATGGGCCTGTCCGGAGTAACGCCGACAGCTGCCTTCATATACTCTTCCATCTGCTCATCATCATAAACGACCTCCATGCCCCTGCCGCCCAGAACATAAGAAGGCCTCACCATTACGGGATAGGATATGCCGGATGCCACCTTTTTAGCTTCCTCGACTGTAGTAGCCATTCCCGATTCCGGCATGGGAATGCCCAGCTTATCCATCATATTCCTGAAAAGATCCCTGTCCTCGGCCAGATCTATAACCTCAGGAGATGTTCCAAGTATATTTACCCCGTTCTTCTTAAGAGACGCAGCAAGATTAAGAGGCGTCTGACCGCCAAACTGGGCTATGACTCCTTCAGGCTTCTCCACTGCATGTATGGAGAGCACATCCTCCAATGTGAGCGGTTCAAAATAAAGTCTGTCCGAGGTATCATAGTCCGTGGATACCGTCTCCGGATTACAGTTGACTATGATGGTTTCAAATCCAAGCTTTTTCAGGCTCTTTGCGGCATGTACACAGCAGTAATCAAACTCTATGCCCTGTCCTATACGGTTAGGACCGCCGCCGAGGATCATGATACGCTTTTTGCCGCTATCCTTATGTGATATGTTCTTATCGGAATTATAGGTTGAATAATAATATGCGCTGTCTTCTGTTCCGCTTACATGAACCGAATCATAAACCTCCGTTATACCGAGGGCTTCTCTGCGATCCCTTATATCATCCTCCGGGATCTCCAGGATCTGCGCCAGATATTTATCTGAGAAACCGTCCTTTTTAGCCTGTATCAGCCTGTCATCTGCCGGGAGAGAACCCTTATTCTTAAGCAGCTCTTCCTCCTCCTCGACCAGCTCCTTCATCTGCTCTATGAAATACTTCTTGATATGAGTCACATCATAGATCTCATCCACTGTGGCACCCTTGCGCAGAGCCTCATACATCTCAAAATGTCTTTCGGAGTTAGGAGTCGCGAGCAGATTTACAAGCTCCTGCTTTGTCAGTCTGTCATATCCGCCTACATGACCAAGTCCATACCTGCTCTTCTCCAGGGAACGGATGGCCTTCTGCAGAGCTTCCTTGTAATTCTTTCCTATGGACATGACCTCGCCCACAGCCCTCATCTGAGTGCCGAGCTTATCCTCAACACCCTTGAATTTCTCAAAAGCCCATCTTGCAAATTTAACTACCACAAAGTCTCCGCCGGGCTTATACTGCGAGAGATCACCCCATACACTGTCCTTTATATCCTTCAATGTAAGTCCCGTAGCAAGCTTTGCTGATACGAGGGCTATCGGGAAACCTGTCGCTTTGGATGCAAGAGCGGAGGATCTTGATGTCCTGGGATTTATTTCAATGACAATGATACGTCCGGTCTTCGGGTCATGAGCAAACTGGACATTGGTCCCGCCGATAACGCCTATATGCTCGACGATCTTATAAGCCTGCTCCTGGAGCTTTTTCTGCACATCCTCTGATATCGTAAGCATCGGAGCCGTACAGAAGGAGTCTCCTGTGTGAACGCCCATTGGATCTACATTTTCTATGAAACAGACCGTTATCATATTGTTGTCCTTATCACGGACAACCTCCAGCTCGAGCTCCTCCCAGCCTGAAACGCACTCTTCGACCAGAACCTGATGAACGATAGACGCCTGCAGACCTCTTGCGCATACGGTCTTTAATTCTTCCCTATTATACACAAGGCCGCCGCCCGCGCCGCCCATGGTATACGCGGGTCTAAGGACAACCGGATATCCGAGCTCATCAGCGATCTTTAACGCCTCATCTACCGAATAAGAAACCTCCGAGCGTGCCATTTCTATACCGAGGCTGTCCATGGTCTTCTTAAATTCGACCCTGTCCTCCCCTCTTTCTATCGCGTCTACCTGAACCCCTATAACCTTTACGCCGTATTTATCGAGAACACCGGTTTTATATAATTCAGAGCAGAGGTTCAGACCGCTCTGACCGCCAAGATTGGGGAGCAGCGCATCCGGCCTTTCCTTTTCTATTATCTGCGTAAGCCTTTCCACATTCAGCGGTTCGATGTATGTAACGTCTGCCGTTTCCGGATCAGTCATTATCGTTGCCGGATTCGAATTCACGAGGACTATCTCGTAACCAAGACTTTTAAGCGCCTTACATGCCTGCGTACCTGAATAATCAAACTCGCATGCCTGTCCGATGATGATAGGACCCGAACCTATGATCAGTACCTTGTGGATGTCTGTTCTCTGTGCCATTTAGCTCCCCTCCGATATTATGCTGTCTCATCCTTTTCTGAGATGAGGTCGATAAGGTGTTCATCATTCATCTTCCGACACATGCTGACCAGCTGATCTATCGTCACACCGTGCAACTGCTGTTTGACGCCTCTGATATTGATCGACACGGTACGATCAGCCACCTCTTTATCTCCTACAACAAGAATATAAGGATCCTTCAGATTTTTATATTCTTTAATCTTCTCATTCATATTTTTGTCAGCTGTATCGCATTCTGCCCTCACTCCGGCATTTTCCAGAATGCGCTTGAGCTCCAGAGCATATTCATTATGCTCGACTCTTATCGGAACGATACCCACCTGATAAGGAGAAAGCCAGAAAGGAAAAGCTCCCTTGAAATTCTCTATAAGTATGCCTATGAAACGCTCCAGGGATCCGAATATAGCCCTGTGAATAACCACCGGCTGAACCATCCTTCCGGTCTGATCCTGATAGGTGAGACCAAAATTATGCGGCAGCTGGAAATCAAGCTGTACTGTCCCGCACTGCCACTCACGTCCGATGGCATCCTTTATCTGCAGATCTATCTTCGGTCCGTAGAATGCACCGTCGCCCTCATTTATCTCATAACCGCCCTCACCGTACTTCCGGTCAAGGATACGCTTTAAGGCTGCCTCCGCCTGATTCCAGTCCTCGATATCTCCCATGAAATCATCAGGTCTTGTCGAAAGCTCTGCCCTGTAGGTAATGCCGAAGGTGGAATATATCTCATCTGCTATTGATATGATATTCTCGATCTCATCCTCGATCTGCGGTACAGAAACGAAGGTATGATCATCATCCTGTCTGAAGGCCTGCACTCTGAAAAGACCATTGAGCGCCCCGCTCTTTTCCTTACGATGTACGACATCCAGCTCATTATACCTTATAGGAAGCTCTCTGTAGGAATGATTTGTCCTGGCATATGTATTCATTGCATTCGGGCAGTTCATCGGCTTGGCCGCCATCACATCATCAGCATCAGGTGTCCATTCGGTACCGGGCACAATAAACATATTATCCTGATAATGAGCCCAGTGTCCTGATATAAGCCACAGCTTTTTGTTGTTGATTATCGGCGCGGAAATCTCCTGATATCCGTTCCTGTCGTGGATATCTCTCCAGTATTCCACCAAAGCCCGATACATTCTCCATCCCCTGGGAAGCCAGTAAGGCATACCCGGTGCTGTTTCATGAAACATGAAAAGCTGCAGCTCCGGTCCGAGCCTTTTGTGATCTCTTTCTTCTGCTTCCTTAACAAAGGCAAGATGCTTTTTTAATTCATCCTTTGAAGGGAAAGCATAGATGTATATCCTCTGCATGGAGTCATTTTTTGCATCGCCTCTCCAGTAAGCGGCAGAAACAGCCTTTACCTTAAATGCAGCCTGCAGAAGCTCCGCGGAATTGTCCACGTGCGGTCCGCGGCAAAGATCCACATAGTCATCTCCTGTATAATAAATACTTATCGTCTCGCTCTCCGGCAGATCCTTTATTATCTCCGTCTTGTATTTCTGGTCCTTGAAAAGATCCATCGCGTCTGCTTTGGATATCTCTTTTCTTGTCCAGTCCTCCTTACGCTTCAGGATCTCACGCATCTTATCCTCTATAGCCGTGAAATCCTCCGGTGATGCGGGTCTTGGCAATACAAAATCATAGTATGCTCCATCCGCTATCTGCGGTCCTATGGCATACTGTACATCCTTTCCGAATATCTCTATGACAGCCTTTGCCAGTACATGTGCCAGTGAGTGCCTGTAAAGTGATAAGTATTCCTCTTTTTCCATATTTATGATCCTCTCAGTTTTTACATCTGTGGGGAATTATACCACAAAGAGGATGCCTGGTCTAATATGGATATTAGGACTGGGACCGGTTTATCTATCTGTGATACAATAGCTTTTATGAATTATATTGTTCTTGATCTTGAATGGAATATGGGAAGCAAAAAGGAAGAGCTCAAGGTCATGCCCTTTGAGATAATAGAAATAGGAGCTGTCAGACTCGATCCCGAAAGGAATGAAACAGGCAGGTTTTCCCGTCTTGTACGCCCTAAGGTATATAAAAAGATGCATTGGGCAAATAAAAGCATCGTTCATCTCGAAAACTCCGATCTTAAGGATGCTGACGGATTCGAGATGGTATATTCCGAATTTCTTGCCTTTTGCGGGGATGAACCCTATATTTTCTGCACCTGGGGAGATTCTGATCTGACAGAGCTGCAGCGTAATATCTACTATTTTGATTGTCTCCCCATATCGGAGGGCCCTTTGGAATTCCTGGATGTACAGAAGCTGAACGGGTATAATGAAGGCTCACCGAAAAACCGCATCTCACTCGAAAAAGCCGTGGAGGAATATTCCATAGAAGAAAACAAAGGGTTTCACCGGGCTGTAAATGATGCTGCATATACAGCAGAGGTCTTAAAACATATCGACAGAAAATATGAGATCTATACCTCCTTTAACACCTATCATGTTCCGTCATCCCCTGATACCGAGATATTAAAGGACTATGGCAGCTATGTAAAATATATCTCCCGCTGTTTTCCGGGCAAGCCGGCCCTGCTTCATAATAAAAAAGTAAGATCTCTGATATGCCCTGTATGCGGCGCAAAGCTGGAAAAAAACCTTCCGCTGTTTTCGCCGAACGGTAAGCACTATTTTACAATGGGGCGGTGCCGCATGCACGGAACCGTAAGATCCAAGATACGGATAAAAAAAGAAGAGATCAGAAACCTTCCCTATGCTGTGAAAACGACCCGGCTTATCGATGATGAAGAAAAAACCAGACTGAAGCAAAAATATCAGAAATCTATATCATCAAAATCAGAATGATATCTCTTCCTTCGTTTTTTGATATTCATGCGTCTGCTCATGGCATTTCCGAAATTATAAGCTCTGATCACATAGATCATGAAAATTATGAACAGGATCAAAGCAGCTGCAAGCCCGATATACGGCAGGATCTTCTTTACATTTATAAAGGTGACCTTTTTATCTGCTGAAGTATCTACCATTATGGAACCGAAATGAACATTTTCATCACCTGTATCCGTGATGATCATTTCACAGTCTCCGACATAACAGTCATCCAGATAATAGACTATATCGGCCAGCTTCCCATCTGATGCCTTTTCATTATATATTATCTTTGATTCCAGTCTGGAAAAGGGGGTTCCTGCCGGGACAACCACAAAGCCGGATCCGTCAAGCGATATGAAGGATCTGGTACTGCCGAAGGTGGTATCATCCGTCTGGAAAAAGGGAGCTTCCGTCATATTGTACGAGCTGTCGTTTTCCGCAATATTCATCCGGATGTAATTTCCGAATCCGAAATCAAAAAGAATCCTTGTATCCGTGTAATTCTTCTCGGACTGGTCCTTCATAACAACACAGATCAATGACATCCCGTTACTCTCTGCCACCGTGACAAGCGTCGCTCCCGCTGCCATGGTATATCCTGTCTTTCCCCATACTACAGGCTCATATGCATATGGAAGTCCTGCGTACATTTTGTGATGGTTCAGAAGATGGATCTCATCAGGCTGTGTTGCTGTTACGGCAACATCATAATCCCTCATTGAAGCAAGTCTCCTGCAAGTGTCATTATCATTGAATGCCTTTGCTATAAGAGCCATGTCGTGCGGAGAAATATAATGATCAGGATCAGGAAGTCCGTTCGCATTTGCAAAATGAGTGTTCGTGCAGCCAAGCTCTGCTGCTCTCTGATTCATAAGCCCGACAAAATCGTCTATTGAACCCGATACGTGTTCGGCTATGGCAGATGCCGCCTCGTTTGCCGAGGCAAGCATGACACACAGCACAGCTTCCTCCATAGATATCGCCTGACCGACATCCAGACCGACGTTGGAAGAGGTGCGGTCTATTCCGAAAACCGCTTCGGACGACATCGTGACCGTCTCGGAAAGAGAGCAGTTCTCCACAGCCAGAAGACAGGTCATTATCTTTGTGATGGAGGCCGGAAAATATGGTGTATCCATATTTTTCTGATACAGGATCGCACCGTTATCCGCATCCATGAGTATCGCTCCCTCTGCTGTAATGAGCGGGGCTTCTATATTCCCTATTGTAGTCGAAGGCATATACATGGCGGCGGAAGCTGATACCGTAGATTCCTCCGAAAATTCCTCTGCATATACAGGATGGACATATATCTGCGAGATCAGTAAACATATCAAGATAAACAGTATCCGGAAATTTATATGCTTTGACTTTTTTCCCTTAATCTGTAATATATTCATGGTATGTATTTTATGCTTTACTGATCGGTAGATGCAACAATAAATCGGAAATGCACGCAAGAAAGTATACTTTATTGCGATTGTGTTTTTGGCTTGGAGGTGGTCATGTGTTTCTTTCGGTCAGAGCCAAGGCTCAGCCGAACTAACTTCCACGACGCACTAAGATTTGAGCTAATATACTCGATAAATCTCGCATATCAGCTCAAACCTAAGTGCTTACGGGAAGTGGATTTCGTCTGAGCGAAAAGCGGCTCCAAATTCCCTCAAGAAACACATAACCACCTCCAAGCCCTATACGCTACTAACTAAGTCTACTGTGTAGGGGCTCGATGGGGCAAGATGTTTTCAGCGCCGTA
>CAMUZQ010000077.1 GCA_947165275.1 uncultured Lachnospiraceae bacterium
GATCTGAGCCTGTATACGCTGGTTTCCGGATCTATCCCCTTTATGTTGATGGAATACACCGATCCGACACGGTCCTCTTTAGGATAATGCACAGTATTAAGACGTTTCAGACCATCCCTGGAAAAAATCTCCAAAGATAAAGGCTTATTCCCCTTTGAAACGGCAGTGACTGTCACATCACTTCCGTCTATGTGAGGGCCGTATCCTGAAAAATCCCCTTTACAGATTTCAATTCTTTGCACGAGGCCGTTGTCCTCCAAAAGAGATTCTTTGATAATAACCGCATATATTTTATCACATCTTCATCCATGATGCACCAAAAAGTCAATATGAGGAAAGCCGCTGAGGAAAGCCGTCTGCCCTTTCAGGCTTTATTCCTCTGTTTATCAAGATACAGCCTTTCATCGGCCCTTTTAAGGCATGCCTCAGCCGTGTCATCATCACTGTCAAGAAAATCATAGCCTGCGCTGTTGTTCTGAATAATCAGCATAACGAAAATGGCTACACACACCAGACTGGCTTCCGTATAAAAAGCAAAATAATCAAATGTCATCCGTCTATTCCTCAATTCGGCAGCGTATCGGACCAGGAGACCGTCCTGCAGGCACTGCGTCATCCCTGCTCCGCTTCTAATATGATAGCGGATTGTCATTGCCGTATCAAGGATGTTTAACCTGTACGCTTAAGATATCAAAGCGCCCCCTGTTTCAGGGGGCGCAGTCCGAAGAGCTGTAAACCGAAACAGCCTTATGCTTTGTATACCTTTCTTTCATTCAGAAAAAACCTGTTTCCCGCATTTCAGTTTCTCATATTTCAAATACCCTGTCTATCTCCTTTATCAGATCATCCGCCCCTTCTATGCCGACCGAGAGCCTCAGCAGCCTGTCGTTTATCCCGTTTTTCTCCCGAAGTTCGGCCGGTACGGCTGCATGGGTCTGGGTGACGGGATAGGTGATGAGGGTCTCTGTGCCCCCGAGACTCTCCGCGAAATAAAACAATTCGACATTGTTCAGCACCTTGACGGCAAAGTCTCTCGATTCCACCTCAAAGGATATCATGGCTCCGGCTCCTCTTGTCTGCTTCCTCATGATCTCATATCCCGGATGATCAGGCAGGCCCGGATACAGCACCTTGGTCACGTGAGGCGAATGCAGGAGGTACTCCGCTATCTTCTTCGCATTGCTCTCTGCTCTCTCCATCCGTACAGCAAGCGTCCTGATGCCGCGCAGCATAAGCCAGCTGTCAAAGGGTGACAGCGCGGCTCCGGTAGTTGTCAGGATCAGTCTCAGCTTATCGGCAATATCCGTATCATTCAGTATCACAAAGCCCCCGATCGAATCGTGATGTCCCCCTATGTATTTGGTGCCGCTGTGTATCACTATATCCGCTCCCAGATCCAGAGGATTCTGAAAATACGGCGAAAGGAACGTATTGTCTACGATGAGCAGTATATTTCTGCTCTTTGTGAGCTCTGCAAGCGCGGCTATATCAGTGATATGCATCATGGGATTGGTCGGAGTCTCCAGATAGACCGCCCTTGTATTATCCTTTATATAGGACTCCACATCTTCGCTGCTGCAGTCGCAGGTACTGAATTCTATGCCGTATCTTTGACACACATCATTAAACAGTCTCACCGACCCGCCGTAGAGGTCTGAGTCCACTATGATATGGCTACCCGGTCCGAAGAGATCCATCACTGCCGTGACAGCCGCCATCCCGCTGGCAAAAGCTATGCCTTCCCTTCCGTTCTCCAGACAGGCCGCCACACTCTCCAGCTGGCTCCTGGTCGGATTGGACTGTCTCGTATAATCAAAGCCTGACTCCTCCCCGAGATAATGCCTGGAGAAGGTCGCTGTCTGATATATAGGGAAGCTGATCGCATGATACTGATCCTGTATCGAAAGATCCATACCCTGACACTTTGTCTCAAAGCTTACATCCCATTTCATTTTCGCTTCCCTCCTGTTTCCGGCAGCTGCATTTACAGATCGTTTACCGCGCGATCGAGTCTCCTCATCGCCTCTTCGACAGTTGCCCTGGGGCAGGCTGCGTTGAATCTCTGCCATCCCCCGCCTGACTCGCCGAAAATATATCCCGCATCAAGCCACAGCTTTGCCCTGTTCCTTATCAGCTCCTCAAGTGCTTTATTATCCAGTCCGAGACCCCTGCAGTCCACCCATGGCAGATAGGTTCCCTCCGGCAGTCTCATCCTGAGCGCGGGTATCCTGTCATCTATGTATTGTTTCATATAGCGGATATTATCCCAAATATAGGAAACCATCTCATCCACCCAGCTGTCGCACCCGGTATATGCCGCCCTGATGGCGGCAAGTCCGGCCACCGGTATCTCCGCGTAGCCGGTTTTGTTTATCGCTTTCCGTATCTTATCTCTTTTATTCACATCATGAGCGAGCACCTCCGCTATCTGCAGTCCCGCTGTATTGAACGTCTTGGAGGGTGAG
Source organism: uncultured Lachnospiraceae bacterium (assembly GCA_947165275.1). Classification (GTDB taxonomy): domain Bacteria; phylum Bacillota; class Clostridia; order Lachnospirales; family Lachnospiraceae; genus NK4A144. The sequence continues at coordinate 2,466 of CAMUZQ010000077.1, forward strand.
GTAAAGGTGACCGACCCCTGCTCGAACTCAGGTGATATCGAAGCAAAGGGAATATGTACATGACCATCATATATAAAGTCGGCATGTATCTCATCCGCCAGCACCAGAACGCCGTGAGACAGACAGATTTCCCCGATCTTTATGAGCTCATCCCTGGTCCATACCCTTCCCACAGGGTTATGCGGCGAGCAGAGAATATATGCCTTTACATCATTGTCGGTTATCTGCTTCTCGAAAGCATCGAAATCTATCTGATAATATCCCGCATCATCATGCGACAGTACATTTCGCACCAATGTACGCCCGGTATCCCTCACCAGAGCCCGGAAGGGATAGTACACAGGCTCTGTTATCATCACACTGTCTCCCGGATCCGTATAGGCGTGCATCGCCTGAGTCAGGGCAAAGACCACCCCCGGGGCGAATACCACATCCTCCGGATCGTAAGCATGACCATGTCTTCTTTTGAGCCAGTCGGTCACTATCCTCCGGTCCGCCGTCTTCTCAGCCGTATATCCGAAAAAGCCGTGATCCACCGCTTCATGCAGTGCCTTCAGGATCGGATCCGGTGCCCTGAAGTCCATATCCGCCACCCACAAAGGCAGCTCGTCTTCACTATGATGCCTCTCCTCTGCAAAGTCCCACTTCAGAGAGTTCGTATTCCTTCTGTCATATACCGTATCAAATTCATACATGACCACTTTGATCCTCTTTACATGCCCTTGTTTATTTATCCTGTTTATATATCCTGTTTATTCATCCTCTTTATGCCAGTGCCAGAAATAAAAACCGATCATGAAAACGTATATTGTCACAGCATAAAAGAAAGTGAACGCCATAAATGAAGCCGGTATCTCTCTGTCTTGTCTGTTCATGTTCTTACCCCCTGCTTTTCTTTAAGCTTTATTACATCCAACCTGTTTATTATAACACACAGGCTGTCTCAAACCGGACTATATTCTGTTTTTCTTTTCAAAAAAAACAACTGCGGCTGCCTTATCATATCACCCGGATCCGGCTATGCGAGCAATTTTGTAATGGTGCTGTCGGCAGGGAAGGCAGGCTTTTTGCAGGTTTGTTTTCGTACAGATCCTGAGCTACATGAATATCCCTCGGCACATTTTCTCCACGGATTTCTTGCATATGATGTAGCTGTTGATCACAGGCGTGCGGAAATCAAGGAGCGGTATCTCCCGAAGCTCACCCCGTACCGTATACGGCTCAGCCATGTCCCTCGGCAGGAATGTATATGTATCCTGGTGAAGCAGGAAAGGCACGATCTTCATGCAATCGTCAATCTCCAGCTCAAACTGGTGGAACCTCGGAAAAAGCTTTCTGATATACTGGCCGACCTCCTGCAGCGCAAAGTTGCACATCAGGTAATTCACGCCCGTCAGCTGCTGCTCAGTGATGCCCTCCTTATACTGCTCATTCCCTGCGTCCGTTACAAGGACAAGAGCGTCCTTCTTATACAGCTCCGAGTGGTATCCGGATTTGATCAGAGGCAGATAGGTGAATACCACATCAAGCATGTCAGACTGCAGCTGGTCCAGCAGATGGCTCGTGACGCCGATCGAAATCCGAAGCGATACCCTTGGATGCTCCTGCCGGTAACGGAGGATCCTCTCCGCCAGATGCCCCTCATATATCGAGTCCGCGCTTCCGATCCGGAGATGGCTGTCAAACCTCTTTGCAGACGTGATCTCTGCAAAAGACGACTCGGTCAGCTCTAAAACATTGCCTGCATAGATACGGAACTTTTCGCCCTCCTGCGTCAGCTCGACCTTGCGGTTAGTGCGGTCAAAAAGGCTCACCCCAAGCTCCCTCTCCAGCTCGGCTATACGGTTCGTCACCGTAGACTGCGCTACGAAAAGCTGGCTTGCTGCACGTGTGTAATTTTTAGTATTTGCGAGAACCAGAAAGGTCCTCAGTCCATCCAGATCCATATCTTAGCCCCTTTATAAATTTCCATCCCCGATGCTTTTGACCCTGGCATCATAATTATTCGTGATACGAATTATTGCTATCTGCTTTATTCGCTTTACAGATAATATAGCAGATGCATATACTGATTGAAAAGTTGAAATATGAAAGGGGCAGACCAATGCAGGATATAAAATTAAGCACCAAAACCTTCAAGTTGGAGCAGGATCCATACACCTATCAGCTTCAGGATGTCGCGGAGCCCGAGCTTTTCCGCGAGATCTATCCATACACCGAAACGCCGAAGGTTCCCTTCAACTATCGGCGTGTTCCCGAAAATATGCCGCGCGACATATACATTACTGACACCTCCTTCCGCGACGGTCAGCAGTCCCGCGCTCCATACACGACCGAGCAGATGGTCCATATCTACAGGCTTCTCCACAAGCTCGGCGGACCGAATGGCATGATCCGCCAGACAGAATTTTTTGTCTACTCCGAAAAAGACCGAAAAGCAGTGGAACGCTGTCTGGAACTCGGATATGATTTCCCGGAGATCACGACCTGGATCCGTGCATCGAAAAAGGACTTTGACCTTGCAAGGTCCATAGGGATAAAGGAGACCGGGATCCTCGTAAGCTGCTCTGACTATCATATTTTCCGCAAAATGGGTCTGACGCGCCGTCAGGCGATGGATAAATATCTCGGCATAGTTTCCGACTGCATAGAAGCCGGACTTCGTCCGCGCTGCCATTTTGAAGACATCACAAGGGCAGACTTCTATGGTTTCGTAGTTCCGTTTGCCAATAAGCTCATGGAGCTCTCACATGAAAGCGGCATCCCGGTCAAGATCCGCGCATGCGACACGATGGGCTACGGGGTTCCATATCCCGGAGCAGCACTGCCCCGCAGCGTATCAGGTATAATCTACGGTCTGCAGCATCATGCGGATGTGCCCTCGGAAATGATTGAATGGCACGGCCACAATGATTTCTACAAAGGAGTGGTAAACGCCGCCACCGCCTGGATGTACGGTGCCTCTGCCGTCAACTGCTCCCTGCTCGGGATCGGTGAAAGGACAGGCAACATCCCGCTTGAGGCCATGGTCTTCGAATACGCCTCACTCCGCGGCACCCTCAATGGGATGGATACCAGGGTCATCACAGAAATCGCAGAGTATCTCGAGAAGGAAACAGGCTACGAGATCCCGCCTATGACTCCCTTTGCAGGGCGAAACTTCAATCTGACCCGCGCAGGCATCCACGCCGACGGCATGATGAAGGATCCCGAAATATACAATATTTTCGATACCGAAGCAATTCTGGGACGCTCCCCTAAAGTAGCCATATCAGCAACCTCAGGCGTCGCCGGAGTCGCTTATAGCATCAATGAATACCGTGCAGCCATCGGAGAGCCCCCGCTGCCCAAAACCTCACCTGTGATACAGCGCATCTACGAATGGGTCGTATCCGAGTACGACAGCGGACGCATCACTGTCATAACAGATGAAGAACTGATAAGCAAATATCACGAAGAATAAACCGCTATCCTCCCGGATCAGGACTCAAAGATCTCCCGCGCAGGAAGTTTTGCGACATAGCTTCCGGATTATGTGATAAAATAACAGGAAAGCGAAAAACAGCGGGGAAATACTGTGAAAGAAAGACAGAATTGGGCAAGAAACCACAGCAAAGCATTATATGCCGTGATCTTTTCATTATATATGTTTGAATTCCAGTTGTTTGCGTATCTGGAAGGCACCGTGAACGGAGTTTTGTCCAAAGGACATTATCTTACCTATACTCTGCTAAGCGTTGGTTTCATCTTTTTCGGCGCATCCAGAATACTGATCAGCGGAGAAAGAGGCAGACAGCTTTTTATCATTATGATGAATCTGCTGTTTGCAGCTTCCATCCTGGGAATCCTTTTTCCGTCAGCTCTCTTTCCGGCCTTTGTGCTGACCCATCTGGCAGCCTTGTCCCTGGGGTGTCTCGGAGGAGCAGTGTATTATTTTGCGGCTCTGGAATTCCATATGAGCAGACGTGCAGGCATCATCATGGGACTCTGCGCCTCAGTCCCGTATATACTCCAATTCATAATGACGCCCATCCTGCAGGAAAGACTTTTTAATGTTATTCTGCTCATGCTCCTTACAGGAGCCATTGCTTACTTTGTCATCACCAATCCAAAATACTATATTCTCCAGAACCCCCTGCCCTATTCCGAGGAGACTGAAGAATACAATAAAAATCTGTTCCGGGATAAATTCCGCGTACTGTCCGTATTTTTCCTTACAATGCTGCTTGGAGTTTATATGGAGCAGTCATGGAGTGCAGCAGAGGTAAATATGTACGGATGGCAGCGCCTGTGTGCGATCCCGGGATATTTTTTTATCGGGGCCTTTGCGGATCATAAAAAACATAAACACATGGACCTTGCGATGATCTGCTGCTATGCATTTTTTTCGCTTGGCGTGTATAATCCCGGAAACACAGGCCTGAGTCTTGCTGTTTTTTATTTTCTGGCAGGGGTATATACAGGATATCTCTGTCTTGCCTTCTGGTTTCTTGCTCCAAGGACAAGACATCCCGAGATATGGGCCAGTCTTGGAAGGACCCTGAGCCTGTTTGAAGGCTTCATGGGAATAGGCTTCTACTATGTCCAAAGGGACGGGCTGCTCGAGAGATTTATCCTCGGGAGTGTAACCCTGTGCATGTTTTTTCTGCTGTATTATACCAGTCCAAAGGCAGCTGAGGAGATTGCAGCTCCTAAAGCTCCCGGTGACTCTGATGGTTCCATGGATGGCTTTGACTCCTTTTGTGACCTGCACGGCTTCACTCCAAGGGAGCGGGACGTGATGAAGCTGCTGCTGAGTTCTGATGAAAGCATGAAAAAAATCTCATCAGAGCTGGGAATATCGGAGAGGATGCTGTACAGATATATGAGCAATCTGTATGAAAAAACCGGCGCAGAAAACCGTTCCGGACTTGTGAAAAAATATTATAGGTTATGAAACATGCAAAGGAAGCATGTTTCATAATCCGGCTTCACCGGACAGGTTTCTAAAGAAACCTGCGAAATACGGTTTCGAAATGAGGAGGTCAGAGATGAACGCAAAGATGGTAAAATTCACGCAGGAAACGATCATAGTCAGGGAAGGATCAAACACCGATATGTATAAGATCATTTCCGGCCACGCCGAAGTATATGTAGGCTTTGGAACAAAGCAGGAAGCTCTTATCAGGATAATCGGTCCCCAAAGCTGCTTTGGCGAGATCGGAATGCTCTTGGACAAACCCTCGATATATACCGTCAGGGCATACTCAGACATACTTGCCCTCAGGATACGCAAAGAGGACATGTTTGATTTTGTCAGTGAAAATCAGAGGAACGTGATAGATATAATGCATAACATGGCCTCTACCATGATGACAATGAATTACCATATAGATCTTCTGATCAAGGAAATAGAATCCGGACAGCAGCCGGATGTCAACACCCTCCAGAAAGCCAGAAAGGCCATGAAAGGATATGGGATGTATCGCTCGATACAGGAGGCCTCGGACCGTCTCACAGGCCGGAAATAATCCTGATCCCAGTCATCCCCTGTCGGGCAATGTCGGGCAAAGCCTTGTCGGTCTGATGTTCAGAATGGTATTTCCCTTATCAGTATGAGCTCTACTCTCTCCTTGCTTATACTTACCTTTATATCGCTGGCTATGGAGGTAAGCAGGGTTTCGCCGATATTGGCCTTTATATCCGGATCACTCTTCAGTGTCCATTCAAGCTTTTCATTAGTATCACCAGAGTTTTCGGAGATCTTTCCGGTGCCGGTCATCAGTTTATTCAACAGCCATCCGTTTATGCCCTGCACCGCTTCGTTTTTACCCTCGCTGGAAAGGCTCAGGAGCCTTCTGTATTCTACGCTGCCAACCTTGGCATTGAACCTGATGTGTATGCGGTACACCTGTCCGCTGCCCTCTATCCAGAAATCAGCCTTGACCTCCTCCATTATGCCGAGTATGATCCTGAGTCCCTCCTCGCACAAAAGATCGAGCTGCATCTCTTCACGGGCATCAAGCCTCTGCTTTAATGCATAGCGTCTTGAAGCATAGCGATGCGCCGAAGTGACAGCTTCGCCCATATGCTGCTCAGAGATGCTCAGCCTTATGGTATTGGTACGGAAATGTCTCTTGGAGGGAGCGCTTTTTTTCGGAAGATTATCCTCTTCTGATCTGGTCTTCTTTTCCCCTTTATACTCCATCACATTAACGTAGTTGTATGGTATCTCTATACCGTTTTGATTAAAGGCATTATGTACCCTTATATTGATATCGGTAATGGCAGTATAGTTGTTTGTATTCTTAGTGACCCAGATGGTGGTATCAAGCAGCAGCGCGCTATCTGCAAATTTAAGGAAATACACCGGGCCGGAATCCTCGATTATCTCGTTCGTCACTACACTTAAGGTATAGGGGCTTTCCGCTACGCAATCCCTTATGATCTCTATCGCTTTATTCACATCTGTATCATAGCTTACCGAATACTGCAGATGTATCCCCCGTCTGTCACGCTTCATATAGCTCGTATTGGTTACGGTCTTTGAGTTCAGCTCGCTGTTTGGGACTATTATCCTGAGATCATCATATATCCTGAGCACAGTATGCCTTAGAGTGATATCCTCGACTACACCGGGCTCCTGTCCTTCGATGATGATCCTGTCTCCTATCTCAAAGGGTTTATGTATGCTTATCAGAAGTCCGCATATAAGATCGGATATGGCAGGCTGTGCTGCAAAACCGACTATGGCAACGACAAGTGCAGACCCCCTCAGAAGTATCTGATTCATGCTGATCGTGGGGTCTATTGCGGTTATAACATCCACAAGACAGACTATTATAACCAGCGCCCGGAGTATCTGAAGCATATATCTTCTATGCAGGCTTTTTTTCCTTTTTGCGTTGCGAAGCACAAAACCGATCACAACCACAATAACTGCCGTGATCAGGACCGGTAGTATTAATCCTGTAAATAAATCACTAAAATCTTTCATAAATAAATTCCTTTCGGTTCCGTAGGCGGAAACCCACTACGCTTGCGTGGTGGGAGGAGCCTTGTAAATCGTGGTTCCATATAGTAAAATATATTCAACAGCAAGTTTTACAGAGAAAACCGTTAGGCGTGCTGTTCGCCGTAGGCACTCTTTGCACATTGACAAGATATGAGGTTGCTATACGAAAATCGAGTATGGCGTAAAATCTTAATCGTATGGAATATACTGCATGGCATGGGAAGTTTAGTACCTGATGCAGTTGCAGGTGAGCATATCTTGTATGCAAAGGGTGTTGTCAATCACCCTATGATGTAACACCACGGAAGTCTCACCGTATTAAAGGTAGGAGTCTTTGTTACGTACTACTGGGTAGTTACAAGCCCATCGGTCTTTAGACCGTGGGTAATTGACAAAGCATATTTCCCTGACAATCTCAAACGATGACTATAATAATATAATGATATAGGATTGCAGTCAATCGGACTTCAGTGATATTGTAAAATAAAAAGCCTCATTCATTTCACGCATTTAAAGTATACCATCGACCCGTCCACATGATACTCCACATCGGAATACAGCCTGTGAAGGATCTTCAAGAGCTGTTCCTCGGTCGGAAACGGTGGTGTGAACCATCCTTTTTTTGAGAGGATGTTCTTTACCAGCCAATCTGTTCTGTTTGACTTTCCCCTGATATAAAAGCTTGCTATGAATGATCCGCCCTTCTTTAGAACACGAAAGGTCTCCCTGAAGGCTTTTTTCTTGTCCGGGAAAGCATGAAACCCGTTCATGCTCACGACCACATCGCAGCTGCCGTCAGACAGAGGAAGTGCTCCCACATCTCCCTGAACAAAGGAAATATGACTGCTGTCCTTAAGTCTTTGTACGGCTTTCTCAAGCATATCTCCGCTATGATCAAGGCATGTGATCCGTGCATGTGAAAGCCTTCTCCACTTCTCCTCCGTAAATACCGCCGTTCCTGCCGGTACATCCAGCAAAATACCGGAGAAATCATCCGGTATATACGCAAGGAGCCTTTTTGCGATCTCATTATCATCCGTTCCGCTCCAGAAGTAGCGTATATACTGTCTGCTCAGAAAGCTCCCCTGCGTCAGTACATCATCATAGATGTTTTTTGACGCATGATATGCGCTCTGTATCCTGTCTGATACAGGAATTGCTTTCTCAAGCCTTATATTTCCTGCTTTTTCCTCCGTGTCATCACGTTCATCATATCCGTCATAAGGTGCTTTCGGATCATGGGGCTTCTGCTTTCTTTTAAGGCTGTTGCATACTCTGTCGGTATGGGCGAACACAAAATCCATATCGTCCGACCAACCGGTATGGCCTGTAATGACCTTAGGCGACAATCCGCGGTCCCTGAGAATCCTTTCCAGCTTTTTAAGTGATCTTACAGACAGATCATTATCCTCAGCGAGGGCATTGATGAAACTGTATCCTCCGTCTGCCCCGAACCAGATCGTATCCCCGGTAAAAAGATACGCATCGTCCACGAGATATACCATGTGTCCCCAGGTATGCCCGGGAACCAGGATCGCTTCCACTTTGATGTCTCCAAAATGCAGTATTTCTCCGTCATTTAACAGAACTTTCCTGTTATCGCTGACTACCACAGGTAATCTGTAAGTATGAAACATTACCCTGCGCTTTGCTTTCCCTGTCATGTATCTGTTTTCAATCTCGCTCAGGTATAGAGTCGCCTTCCTGAAAAGCCCTTCTGAATCTCTCTCCACTGCG
>CAMUZQ010000078.1 GCA_947165275.1 uncultured Lachnospiraceae bacterium
TGTATCGTATATAATACTTTCCTTATCCATTCATTTCACCGCCTTCTGCATCTTTTGTATAATCAATACTGCACTCTGCAAAAATGTCTGTGATCTGCTGCCAGATTCGACGTTCACTGGCTCTGATGGAACGGACTCTCTCAAGAAGCTCACGGAAATAGTCCTTGCCAAAAGCAGTTTTACCCTGCTTCAGTCTTTCATCGTCCAGAACGAAGCCTTTTATCATGTATTCCTTCAATACTTTTGTTGCCCAGATTCTGAATTGAGTCGCCTTTTTTGAATTCACCCTGTATCCAACTGAAATAATCGCATCCAGATTATAAAACTTTGCCTCTCCTGACTGTGTTTTCCCCGGTATTGCTCCATGCGGACTGGTTATTTCCATTTTGGAAATAACCACTTTCTCTTCTAACTCTCCGTCCTCGAATATCTTTTTTAAGTGCTTGCTGATTGCAGGAACCTGCACTCCAAAGAGTTCCGGCATTGCCTTCTGCGTAATCCACAAGCTATCATTCATAATATAGGCATCAACCGAAACATCTCCCTCATCCGAATGATAGAGTACCATTTCCATCTGCTTATCAAAATTCCTCATAACTTCACCTCACTATCTGTTAGATTTCGGACCAAGTCCAGAAATCCTTCGACCGCCTCCGTAACACGTTTATTCTTGTGTATAAAAATCTGTGAATAAATGGGGAAATCTTCTCCCGCCCAATCCAGTCTCACAAGGCTCCCGTTTTCTCTTTCCGTTACAACTGTCATATCAGGCATAAATGCTACTCCTATTCCGCTTATAGCAAACTGCTTCAGAATTTCTTTACTGCTCGTTTCAAGTGCAATACTGGGAACAATTCCTTTATGAAAAAGATCCGTGACCAACATATGTCTGAAGCTGCAATTATGTGACGTGATGAGAAGCGGAACATCTTTCAGATCATTTTCCCGCACCTTGTTTTTTTTTGCCAGTTTATGCTCCGGACAGACATAAAAACCCAGCGTTTCTGACTGTTTATAAAGAAGCGCCAGATTTTCATCTTCAACCAAAGGATTCAATGTATAAACAATATCCAATTCACCTTTTTTAAGGAGCTCCGGAAATGTATCATGCGTGATAAACGAAAGCCGGATGTCGACCTTTGGATAGGATTTCCTGTATTGCATCAGAATCCTGGGACAGCGATTGTAGCATAGGGACTCCGATACACCGAGTTTAATTATTCCAGATGGTTCCGCCGAATCAGGAACTTCCAAATATATCTCCCTTTCCAACTGAAGAAGCTTCTCCGCATAGACAACAAGCCTCTCACCTGCCGGTGTCAGAGAAATTGTTTTTCCGAGTCGGTTAAAAAGATCCGACCCCAGTTCTTCTTCAAGCTGTTTGATCTGCATAGTGACTGTAGATTGCGCATAACCAAGGTCACTTGCTGCTGAAGAAAAACTCCCCTTATCCGCAATCCTTAAGAATGTTTCCAGCTGTGTGATCGTCATATGTTACATCCTCCGAATATATGTTATCATAATATTTGAATGTTATCATTATTTATTTCAATTTTTATAAAGAGTAAATCTATGCTACCATTCAAATATACCAATATCCGGGAGGTTCAAGAATGAAAGAATTAGTCGAAATAATCAAGGAAACTGTAAAGCCAAACTTCCTGAACATCAGAACTTCGATCAGGTCCTATAATCGTGATGCTCTGTGTGCAGGTGCCCTCTGTTGGAGATGGGCTTATCACGCCCTTCACTCCGCAGATAAATGGTTTATCAATCCTTTTGTCTATGAAGAACCGGCTTTTCACAAGGAAGGTATGGATAATCCTGACAATCCAACAGATGTAATTCTTTCAGACGCAGAACTACTGGCATATCTGGATCAAATTGAGGAAAAGACCCTGTCTTATCTGGATAATCTTACAGATGAGATGCTCTACGAAAAGCCGGAGAACTGTCCCTATACAAGAATGGAACTTGTTCTCCGACAATTTAGGCACCTTTCATTTCATACAGGCATGCTGAATGGGCAAACAGCGGTAGAAACCGGGAAGTTTCCCGTATGGGTTTCTGATGTTGATAAGTTTATAGATGATGGGGTACTCTTCGGCCGATACAGAAAAGGGCACAATTCAGAAGATCCAACGCTTGCTATACTCGCGCGATCAAATAAATGAAACATGTACCTGATCTTCCGCGCGGTATATACAGAGGCTATAAATACGTGGAAGCAAAGCATTCCACGTATTAAGACCCTCTAGTACACCGAATAATAAATTTCTGGTACATTCACGCAGGATGATTGTTCATATGCAATGAAGCCGAATGAGGCAATGCGGGCATTGCCGATTGAGGATGAAGCAGCATATGGGCAATCAGACAAGCGAATGTGCCAGTTAATTAATATTCGGGGTACTGGAATCCGCTTTTCGGTTGCTCACCCGCTCTAAAAGCACGCAGCTTTCCATATTCGCCGTACGAGGGAACATATCGATCACAGATATCTTCTTCGGGAGGTATCCTGCCCCGACCATCATATGAAGATCCCTCGCCAGAGATGTGATCTTGCAGGAAACATAGACTATATTATCCACTCCGTAATCAAGGATCTTTCGCAAAGCCTTGGGATTGACACCGTCACGCGGCGGATCGAGTATTATAAGCTCCGGCTTCTCGGAAAGCTCATCCAGTACCTTTAATACATCACCACACAAAAACTCCACATTATTAATTCTGTTAAGTCCGGCATTTACCTTCGCTGCCTCCACTGCCTCCGGCACGATCTCTATCCCGTAAACCCTGGATGCTGCCTCAGACAGCAATTGGGCTATCGTCCCCGTCCCGCAGTACAGGTCATACACCACTCCTGAGGTACCGGCCTCCCTCACATAATCCCGCACCCTCTCATAGAGCACCTCAGCGCCCTTTGTATTCGTCTGAAAAAAAGAAAAAACAGATATCCTGAACCTTAATCCAAGTATTTCATCATAGATATGATCCCTGCCCATGATCACGGATGTACTCTCATTTATCACAGCATCCGCCACGCCGTCATGGATAGTATGCAATACACCCGTGAGCTCACCCGTAAGGGGCAGCTCACGCAGCATCCCGGCAAAACTGTCATCATCAAGCCGGTCTTCCGATGTAGTCACCACATCCACCAGGATCTCCCCCGTATTTATCCCCTTTCGCACCAGAAGATTTCTGAGATAACCGGTATTCGAAAACCTGTGATAAAAAGAAAGTCCGTGCTCCTTTGCATAGGAAAGCACAGCCTCTCTTATCATTCTGAAATCTCCGTCAACTATATTGCAGTCCGGTGTATCTATGACATCCATAAAATGTCCCGGTGTATGCATGCCCAGGGTTATCGGTCCGTCCTTTACAGCGTTTCCGAAGGAAAACTCCATCTTATTGCGATAGCCTTCTGTTACAGGAGATCCTGTTATCCCCTCATAGATCCTCTCCATCAGGCCACGGTCCGGGACTGACTGCTTCAGGGCTTTCCCCAGGATGGTCCTTGCCATACTGTCCTTAAGCTTCAGCTCATCATCATAGGGCAGAGTCTGGTACGAACAGCCCCCGCATTCCCTGCATACACTGCAGCCGCTTTCCGTCTCGGACGGAGAAGGCGTGATCAGATTGACAAGCCTTCCTTCTTTAAGCCCGGGCTTATTTTTATTTAAAATAAAAGAGACCTCCTGCCCGGGAAGCGTGTTCTTTATCACCACATCCACACCATCCACGCAGGCGATCCCCTTATTGGGGAAAGTAAGATCACTTACTTTCCCCCGGTAGATCTCACCTTTTTTCATTAGTTTGCAGACTCTTCCGCCTTCTCTTCGTTGTCGGCCTTATCTTCTTCCTTCTCCTCAGGCTTTACAATGTCATCCTCATCCTCAAAGAGATCGTCATCATCAAAATCATCCTCACCGTCATCAAAGTCATCAAGATAATCCGGTGTGAAATACTTGTATACAGCAAAAGCAATACAAGCAACAGCAGCAATTGCTCCGATTACCGCAAGCACGGTAAACACTGGGCTCTTCTTCCTCATTACAGCCTCCTCCTCGTCTTTCCTCAGAATCTCATTTAATTTTGATGCTGCAAGGATGTCCTTTATGTCAGTATTATCCTTGTAGCTTTTTATCTGGCTTGCGACCTCGTTTCTCTTTCCGATAAGTGAATTGATAAGATCCGCGCCGCCTGCCTTTGCACTTGTAAAAAAACCTTCCAGATTCATACCTTTAGTACCTCCGTGATTATTAATTTTATCACACCTTTTTAAGCTTAGCAAACCCCGCGAACATCTTTTTTACACCATGGCCGTCAAAATCGATCGTAACCTCATAATCCTTGACGCCTTCTTTGATATCAAGCACTGTCCCTTCGCCGAATTTGAAGTGCCTGACCCTGTCTCCGTCAGAGTATTCCGGCTTTACCGGTCTGATGTCCCGGCCCAGCTTTATCTTGCCCGGAGGCCTTCTCCGTGATGCAGTTACAGGCGCTGTCGTACTCCTGTAGCCCGTGCTCAGACCGGACCGGCCTGACTCATACGGCCTCTTATCGTCATAGCTCCTCCGGCCGGGATATTCCGATGTTCCGTCGTTGAATCTCACAGGCCGCTCCGTTTTTTCCGGCGTTACATTCATATCCAGCAGACCGAAGGGCATCTCCTTCACAAACCGGGAAGCTGAAGCATATCTGATATCCCCGTTCACCATCCTGGATCTGGCACAGGTAAGTGTGAGCCCATACATTGCCCTTGTGATCCCGACATAGCAGAGTCTTCTCTCCTCCTCAATATCCCTCTCATCACCGCTTGTGACAGCTGCATATCCGGGGAATAACCCCTCCTCCATACCGACAAGATATACATATGGAAACTCCAGTCCCTTACTGTTATGCATTGTCATGATCAGAACCTTGTCCTGATTTGCAGGATCAGTATCTACATCGATCGTAGTTCCCTCCACACCGTTCATCCTCATGAAATGGATCAGGGACGGTCCATCCGGTGCGGACGGGTCTTCTGTCTTTTCGAAGTTATCCTCATATTCAATGAAGGAGTCCTTCAGTTTTCCGATATACTCCTCCTGTTCCAGATATTTCTCGGTAGTTTCGGCCTCATCCGACAGATAACTCATGTAAGCGGTATATTTCAGCACCTCGTCCAGCATATCCTCCAGTCTCATGCCGGAGGTCCTCTCGCGCAGCTCCATTATCATCTCATGGAAGTCCTTCATACCCTTTGCCGCTTTCCCGGATATGCCGGCATTTTCCGGTCTTCCGCTTGCCTCCAGAAGAGACAGCCCGTTTATCTCCGCAAACGCCGTGAGCTTCTCAAGGCTGGCGGCACCGATCCCCCTTTTGGGTATATTGATGACCCTGGCGGTCCTCATATCATTAGACCCTATGGCCACCGTGAGCAGAAAAGCCGTCACATCCTTTATGACCTTTGTATCCCAGAATCTGAGCCCCTTCACCAGATCATAATCGATCCCTCTTACACGAAAGGCATCCTCGAATTCCTTTGACTGCACATTGGTCCTCATGAGTATGGCAAAATCCCTGTAATGCGCTTTTCCAGCCACCACCGTATCTCTTATATCATCAGCGATATACGCTGCCTCCCCTGCCGCCGAATCAAGCTGTCTGAACCTTATCTTCCTGCCATCCTCAGCCTCGGTCCAAAGCGCCTTCGCTTTCCGCCCGCGGTTATTGGCGATGACCTGATTCGCAACAGACAGTATATTGGATGTAGACCGGTAATTCTGCTCCAGCCTCACCACATGCGCATCCTTATATATCTTCTCAAAATCCAGTATATTCCTGATGTCGGCGCCCCTGAAGGCATATATGGACTGATCGTCATCACCTACCACACAAAGGTTTTTATATTTCTTTGCAAGCAGGGATATCAGGACGAACTGCGCTCTGTTGGTATCCTGATACTCATCGATCATTATATAGCGGAATTTGTTCTGATAATATTCCAGCACCTCGGGATATTTCCTGAAAAGCTCTATGACATTGATGAGCAGATCATCAAAATCCATCTGATCATTTGCCTTCAGGGTTTTCTGATACTCCTTATACACCTCCACATAAGGCTTCATATAAAAATCGCCTTCATTCTCCGATGCATAGTCCTCCGGGGTCTTGAGCTCATCCTTGGCGCCGGATATCGCATTAAGCAAAGCCTTTTCCCTGTACTGCTTTGTATCTATCTGAAATCTCTTGCAAATGTCCTTTACTATGGCTCTCTGATCTGTCTGATCCGCTATCTCAAAATTCTTCCCATACCCGAGCCTGTCTGCCTCGGTGAATAAAATACGCAGACACAGCGAATGAAAGGTTGACACCGTCATATCCCTGATGGCTCCGGGACACATGGAAGCGACGCGCTCCTTCATCTCCTTCGCGGCTTTGTTCGTAAAAGTAAGAGCCAGGATGCTCCACGGCTTAACTCCCAGCTCCTCTATAAGATAAGCTATCCTGTAGGTAAGGACCCTCGTCTTTCCCGATCCGGCTCCCGCCAGGATCAGCACCGGTCCCTCTGCAGCCCGCACAGCCTCCAGCTGCCTGTCGTTTAATTCCTTTTCATATTCGATCATAACTTAAAATGACTCACCACCAGATTTATCTCATTATTTATGATTTGATAACTTGAATGATACTCTTCATCGAGATCTATCAGCATGATCCCTCTCTGATATCCTCCGTAATACAAAGCCATCGCAAAAAAGCTGTGACTCATGCCTCCTTCCAGATATCTGTGATCCATCACATCCGCCGTTTCAGTCTCCTGATGAGCCTCATCCACGATATGCACTCCCGTGCGGTCTCTGTATGCCTTCAGGTAAAGCTTATCGGGCATCTCAAATCTCTCGCCCCTGATCTGACGTATCGGCTGCTTATATAAAAAGATGCTTGCATTCATAACCCCGATGATCTTCAGAGCATCCATAAGCTCCTCATATCTGGTATCCCCCTCGGGATCTATATCAAGCATCCTTTTGGAAAAGCGTCCTATCGCATCATGCCTGGAATCAACCAGCTTCCTCGTATTCCCTGTCATGCGTTCGAGATTTTCGGCCACGACACTCTTTATCCTTGCGATCAGATTTGAAAGCTCCATTCTGGATGTCTCGGACATCTCCTTGGCGCAATAAACCCTGAATATACTGTCAAGAACCCTGAAAAGCCGGTCGCAGTCTATATTCTCCGTGCTCCCGGATCCGAAGATATTCGCGATGGAATAATCTCTTGCATCTATCGATCTCCGCCTTACGACCACTCCAAGATAGGTTTCCAGAAGTCTCGAGAAGAAATCCTCCAGAAGCTTTTTCTGGCATCCTGCCTGGTATTCATGCGCATCTCCGATGAATATAAAATCGACCATCGTCGCAGTAAGCGAAGGAATATCAAATACCGTGCCGGCCCTCACATTTCTCCTGCGCTCGAAGTTGAAAAGCTGGTAATAAGGATCATACCCCGCTGATTCACGGTTTACGAACCTGCATTTGAGTATCTTGTCATTGGCCTCCTCGCCGTCTCCCATCCTTGCTGCGAGGGTACATGCTTCATACCCCAGCGTGATATGGGATACACTCACGGATGCAAGAGGAGGGTCCATATAAGTATTCTCACTCAGATCATCAAATCCTGTAACGTAAATATCCTTTCCTATCCGGATATTCTTCTCTCTCAAAGCCCTGTACAGAGTATGCGCCTGTCTGTCATTACTGCAGATTATGGCCTCTGCCCCGGGATTTAACTCTATGAGCTTCCTTGCCTCGTCCAGACAGTCCTCCGTATGATTGCCTCTGATGACCATCCTGTCCTCTATACGAAGCCTTGCCTGCTCCATGCATCTGCGGTATTCGGCATACCGCTCCTCTCCGTCAGCAGAATACTCCGGTCCTGCAAACATCAGGATCCGTGTGCATTTCTTTTCGCCTATGAGATAATCCATGGCCTCCCGTATGCCTGTTACATTGTCATAATAAATACACGGTATCCCCTCATGCTTATCGGATATAAGCAGCTGCGGCTTCCCCTCGGTCTCCTTCATGAAAGGTTCAAAGTCGTCGACATTATCAAGTATCGTACTTGTGGGCACCACGATCACGTCAATACTCCGCTGATCCGCAAGATGATACAGGACATTATCCGAATGATCCTGTCCGTATTTCCCGCCGACTATTATAAGCAGATTGATCTTTTTTTCCGCCGCTGCCATCCTCGCGCCTCTGACCACATCGTCAAAGTATTCATTGTAGATCTCCGGAACAAGCAGCGCTACTGTACGTCTGATACTCATAATGCCTTATCTCAAGCTAATAAAAAAGCCCTGTACGCCTTGGTTGCTTCATATATATCCGCTTTGCTCGTCACCTCATATGGCGCATGCATGGAAAGGACGGCAACTCCACAGTCGATCACATCCATCCCGTACAGTGACATGATATATGCTATTGTCCCGCCTCCGCCGGCATCCACCTTGCCAAGCTCACAGGTCTGATACCTGATATTGCCCGCGTCGAGGATACCTCTGATCTCAGCCATAAACTCCGCATTTGCATCATTGGATCCGCTCTTTCCCCTGGCACCGGTGTATTTGTTAAATACAACTCCATGTCCGAAATAAGCCGAGTTCTGCTTATCAAACACAGTTGCATACAGCGGATCATAGGTAGCCGATACGTCAGATGACAGCATCTTGGAATTCTGAAGACATCTTCTCATTGCAAGGTCACTGTATGCTCCTGCCGCATTCATGACCTCAGCCAGAGTATTCTCAAAAAATCTCGACCTCATGCCCGTCGCTCCGACAGACCCTATCTCCTCCTTATCCACAAGCAGACACACCCCTGTGCGTTCCACCTCTGAGGTGGCAAGGAAAGCCACCAGGGAAGTATAAGCGCAAACCCTGTCATCCTGTCCGTAAGAGAGTATCATGGACTCGTCCAGACCCAGACTTCTTGCCCTGCCCGCCGGGACGATCTCTATCTCAGCCGAAACAAAATCATCCTCCTCTATGGAATATTTCTCCTTGAGGATCTTTAATATATTGTTTTTTACCGGATCCTTCTCCTTGTTCTTGATCGGTATGGAGCCTATAAGCACATCGAGATTTTCACCCTCTACGGCCTTATTCGCCTTTTTTTCCATCTGCTCGGATGCCAGATGGATAAGGATATCCGTTATCGTGAATACAGGCTCGTTATCGGCCTCACCTATGGATATCTCGACCATGGTGCCGTCCGTCTTTGCAACCACGCCATGCATCGCAAGCGGTATGGTCACATACTGGTATTTCTTGATCCCCCCGTAATAATGTGTATTAAGATAGGCCATTCCTCCGTCCTCATAGAGCGGATTCTGCTTCAGATCAAGTCTTGGACTGTCGATATGCGCCCCGAGGATATTCATGCCGTTCTCAAAAGGCTCATTTCCGAGATTAAAGAGCGCCACCGTCTTGCCCATACCGACCGCATAGACCTTATCACCATGCTTGAGGTGTTTTCCCTTTGAAATGATATCAGCCAGATCCTTGTATCCGGCCTTTCTTGCCATAAAAACGATCTCCTTCACGCATTCTCTCTCGGTCTTGCATTTGGAGAGAAATTCCATATAGGAATTCGCAACCTCGTTAAGCTCCTTTCTGTCACTTTTAGAATAAGAAAGCCATGCATTGTCAGTATTATCGAGTCTCATTTACTGTCTGTCTCCTCCTGTCTGAATCTGTCAGTCTTAACCTGCAATATTAAGCACCGTATAAGGATCTATATAATCTCCCTCATACTGTATCCTGTATATAAGCTTGTCTGCCTCATCTCCTATGAGAAACAGTGCCGTGCCCCTGTCCACCTTCGCATTTTTCTTGACCACGGGATAGCTCTGGCAATAATAATTGGACACATATCCATTGCCGTGATCCACACTGATAAGATATCCTCCTGCCTCCACGCTCTCCCCGGCATAGACTACGGTTCCGGCCCCGGTCGCCACCACCCTGACTCCGGGCGCGGCATCCATTGTGATCCACTTATGTTCCTTATCATATTCACTGGGTAATGCCTGCGAATCAAGGGGCAGGGCTGACGGTACATAGAGCAGAGCCTGCTCCTCCGTCTGGGCCTGTGCCACTGTATCATGCTCCGTAAGCTTACCGTTCGCCTCCTTCAGTGCCATATCGAGGGTCTCTATATCCGCCTGAAGAAGTATCTTATCCTCGGAAAGTGTGCTTATTTGCTCATTAAGCGCCTCTATCCTTTCCTCATATTCCTCCTCCGCATAGATACCGTGAAAGACGTATGCGATCATAGCCGCTATGATAAGCACTATCAGAACAGCGGTCAAAAGGATCATATCTATTGATGTCCGTAAAGTATGGACATGTCTTGTTCCTTCGGAAACAAAGAGGACATTATATCTTCTTGTAGCCTTTTGGGCAGATCTTATCTCATCCGCCGGCAGCATCCTCTCTGCCTTTACCTCGCGGACAGCCTTCTTCGGATTCCGCCTTGTTTTAGCGGCTTTTGGCTTTTTCCTTTCCGGTATCTGATCGATCTCAGAGTCATCATCATCTTCATCTTCTTCAGACTCTGGCTCCTCTTCGGCTTCCGGCTCTTCTCTGAGTTCTTCCTCCTGCTCAGGCTCTTCTTCAGATTCCGGCTCTTCTGCCTCTTCTGCCGCTTCCTCAGCCGCTGTTTCAGGATAAGGCTCCTCCTCCATCACTTCCTCAGTTACGGCTTCAGGAGTGCTCTCTGTCCCTGATTCAGGCTCAGACTCTGCTACGACTTCGACCTCAGGCTCCTCTGTCTCTTCCGGCTCTTCCTCGGCTGCTGCTTCAGGGATGTTCTCGATCTCTGCTTCAGGCTCAGGCTCTGCTACGACTTCGGCCTCAGGCTCCTCTGCCTCTTCCGGCTCTTCCTCGGCTGCTGCTTCAGGGATGTTCTCGATCTCTGCTTCAGGCTCAGGCTCTGCTACGA
>CAMUZQ010000079.1 GCA_947165275.1 uncultured Lachnospiraceae bacterium
GAGCCAAAAACAATAAAGTATGACTTCTTGCGCGAGAAATAGGAATTTCGCGCAAAAAATCTGCGTTCTGCGGTTCTTAAGGGATCCACCGGGGGTTGTCCGATCATAAATCTTTTCTAAACAGATCAAAAAATTTAATCAACCAAAACTACACTTTATAAAGGAGGAAATGAATAATGTACAGCTGTGTAAAAACGATCGCCCTGACCGGTCTTCTGGGAAGGGAGATAAGAGTGGAGACTGATATTTCCGAGGGCCTTCCCGTTTTTGAAATGGTCGGCTTTCTCGGAGGAGAAGTCAAAGAGTCAAGGGAAAGAGTCAGGACCGCACTTAAAAATTCCGGGATCTCGCTCCCTCCCAAAAGGATAACCGTAAACCTGTCGCCCGCAGATATAAAAAAGAGCGGAACCTCATATGATCTGGCAGTAGCACTTTCACTTCTGAAGCTGCTGCAGAAGATCCCTCCCGAATCCGCCGACGGGATGATCGTCATGGGAGAGCTTGGATTATCGGGAGAGGTGCACAGGATAAACGGAGTCCTTCCCATGGCCATAGAGGCAAAGAACCTGGGCATCACCTCATGCATGGTTCCGTATGATAATGTGGCGGAGGCAAAAGCTGTAGAGGGAATGGAGGTCATCGGCGTAAGATCACTGGATGAGATGAGGAGATATTTCGAGGGAAAGCTGACAGGACAGTCCTTCGGACAGGAACCAGCTATAAAAGACAGCAGGGGAAGCAGGGAATACGAAGGGGATTTTTCTGAGATCAACGGCCAGGAATCCTGCAAGAGGGCTATGGAGATAGCTGCTGCCGGGATGCATAATATCCTTCTGATAGGTCCCCCCGGCTCAGGCAAGACAATGCTTGCAAAAAGACTGCCAACTATACTTCCGGACATGGATCCGGATGAATGCCTTGAGGTTACGAAAATATACAGCATCGCAGGACTGCTTAAGGACGGTGAGGGGCTTATCAGGACAAGACCCTTTGTAGCTCCGCATCACAGCATATCAGCAGCTGCTATGGCAGGAGGAGGCACCATACCCAGACCGGGGGAATGCTCGCTTGCACACCGGGGTGTGCTTTTTCTTGATGAGCTTCCGGAATTTTCAAAATGCACACTGGAGATATTAAGGCAGCCTATGGAGGATAAGGAGATCACAATAGCAAGAGCTGCAGCAAGCTATACCTATCCTGCGGGGTTTATCTTATGCGCAGCCATGAATCCCTGCAAATGCGGATATTATCCGGACAGGACAAAATGCAGATGCTCAGGGACAGATGTGCAGAATTATCTGGGCAGGATCTCAGGACCGCTGCTTGACAGGATAGATATCTGCGCAGAAGCATCGAGGATTGATTATAAGGATATCAGCTCGAAGGAGCGAAATGAAACCTCGGAGGAGATCAGAAAAAGAGTGGAGGCTGCTGTCAGCATGCAGAAGGAGCGGTTCAGGGGATCGCAGATAAGGTTTAATTCGGACATAGGGGTGAAGGATATAGACAGATTCTGTCATTTGGGACGCAGAGAGGAGAAGCTCATGAGAGAGGCCTTCGAGAGGATGGAGCTTTCGGCAAGGTCATATCACAAGATGATAAGAGTGGCAAGGACCATAGCGGATCTGGACGGGTCGGAGAGGATAGAATGCAGGCATCTGACCGAGGCTGTCGGATTCAGAAATATAGACAGGAGATACTGGAATGGATGAAACAAGGTATATTACAAGATTTCAGGAGGAATTTCCGGATAAGCTGAGATTCATACCCTCCTGCCCTCCGGGGATCTATGTGAAGGGGGAGCTTCCCGATCCAAAGCTGAAGACAGTGGCTATAGTAGGAGCAAGAAGCTGTACGGAATACGGACTCAGGATGGCTGAGTATTTCGGGGCCCATCTCGCGGCTGCCGGGGTACAGATAGTCAGCGGCATGGCACGGGGCATAGACGGAGTGGCCCAGAGAGCGGCCCTTGAAGCCGGAGGGAGATCCTTCGGGGTATTAGGCTGCGGGCCGGATATGATCTATCCTGAGGAGAACAGAAGGATTTATGAAATGATAGAAGGACACGGAGGTCTTATTACCGAATATCCTCCGGGCACTCCTCCTCTGGGGAGAAATTTCGCCTCCAGAAACCGGATCATATCCGGACTGTGCGATATCCTTCTGGTCATCGAGGCAAGGCTTAAATCAGGAACTTCGATCACGGTAAATAATGCCCTGGAGCAGGGCAGGGACATATTTGCGGTTCCGGGAAGGCTTACGGACGGGCTGTCGGCAGGCTGCAACAGGCTTATATCGGAGGGCGCAGGTACGGCATTATGTCCGAATGACATATTAAAGGCTCTGGGGCTTTACTGCGAGGAACCTCTTGTATTAAACCGAAGGAAGGGACGTGGAAATGAGAGCAGTGAGCCTGTTCTGAAAAGGATAAGCCTTTGCAAAAGAGAAAGGCTTGTTTATGACTGTCTCGATCTCTATCCCAAAACCGTGGATGAGATAGTCAGGACCGTGCATCTCGGCATTTCGGAAACCGTAGAAATACTGACGGGACTATGCATAAAGGGGGCAGTCAGGGAATGCGGCAAAAGCAATTATATAAGACTTGACTATTGACCTTTTGTATCTGAATGGTGTACACTCCACTTTCGTGAAATATATACGGAAGGAGTCCTGATGCCAAAGGACTAAGGTTTTATTATCATGGCAAAGAATTTAGTAGTTGTTGAGTCTCCTGCCAAGGTTAAGACTATCAAGAAATTTCTGGGAAGTAATTATCAGGTGGTTGCTTCCATGGGTCATGTACGGGATCTTCCCAAAAGTCAGATGGGTATAGATGTGGATAATGACTTCGAACCCAAATATATCACCATAAGGGGCAAGGGTGATCTTCTTGCTTCTCTCAGAAAAGAAGTTAAAAAGGCTGATAAGATATTTCTGGCAACCGACCCTGACCGTGAAGGTGAGGCCATATCCTGGCACCTGGAGAATGCTCTGAAGCTGAATCCCGGTGAAACCGACAAGAAGGTTTACAGGATAACCTTTAATGAGATAACAAAGAATGCGGTTAAAAAATCCCTTTCAGAGCCCAGAGAGATCGACATGGACCGTGTGGATGCGCAGCAGGCGCGCCGGGTGCTGGACAGACTCGTGGGTTACGGGATATCTCCGCTGCTGTGGGCAAAGGTCAAGAGAGGTCTTTCGGCCGGGAGAGTCCAGTCTGTCGCCTTAAGGCTTATCTGCGACAGGGAGGATGAGATAGATGCATTTATTCCGGAGGAATACTGGACAATAGACGCCGTATTTGACGTGAAGGGGGAGAAGAAGCCCCTGAATGCGCGCTTTTATGGAGATAATGAAGGAAAGATCGAGATAAAGGATGCTGAAGAGTCGGAAAGGATCAGGGCTTTCTGTCAGAAAGCTTCATATAAGATAACCGAGGTGAAGAGAGGTGAGAGGATAAAGAAGGCTCCGCTTCCTTTTACTACGAGCACTTTGCAGCAGGAGGCAAGCAAGGCCCTTAACTTTTCCACCTCCAAGACCATGAGGATAGCCCAGAATCTGTATGAGGACGGGATAATCTCATATCTGCGTACCGATTCCACAAGAATATCCGATGAGGCAAGACAGAACGCTGCAGCCTTTATCGATAATAATTACGGAAAGCAGTTTCTGGGGACGGGATCGGTCAAGGCAAAGGAGGGTCCCAATGTCCAGGATGCCCATGAGGCGATAAGGCCTACGGATGTTAACCGCACGCCCTCGGAAATGAAGGAAGGTCTCGGGCGTGATCAGCTCAGGCTCTATCAGCTCATATGGAAGAGATTTGTTGCTTCCTGTATGGCAAATGCCGTTTATGATACGGAGAATGTGAGGATATCCGCTTCCGATAAGTATATATTCACGGCAAGCGCCTCAAAGATCCGCTTTCAGGGATTCATGAGCGTATATAACGATGATGATGACGATAAGGATAATAAAAACGTAATATCCTCGTCCTTATCCGAAAAAAGCGTTCTGAAGGCTTCGGAGCTTGATGCCAGACAGCACTTCACACAGCCTCCGGCTCATTTTACCGAGGCAACTCTTGTGAGGACGCTTGAGGAGCTGGGTATAGGAAGGCCTTCGACCTATGCACCCACGATCACCACGCTTTTAGGCAGAAGATACATAACCAAGGAAGGCCGCAATCTTTTTGTTACCGAGATGGGAAATGCCGTCAACAGGATAATGAAGGATGCCTTCCCTACAATAGTTGATGAGAAATTCACTGCAAATCTGGAATCACTCCTGGACGGTGTGGAGGCCGGAAATGTAAAATGGAAGACAGTTATAGAGAATTTCTATCCTGATCTCCATGAGGCTGTGGAGAAGGCGGAGAAGGAGATAGAAAAGGTCCGTATAGCCGATGAGGAGACTGACATCGTCTGTGAGGAATGCGGCAGGAACATGGTGATCAAATACGGTCCCCACGGAAAATTCCTTGCCTGCCCCGGTTTCCCGGAATGCAGGAATACAAAGCCTTATTATGAAAGCATCGAGGTCCCCTGTCCCAAATGCGGCAAGGACATCGTTATGAGGATGTCGAAAAAGGGAAGACGTTATTACGGTTGTCTGGGCTTTCCGGATTGTGATTTCATGAGCTGGTCAAAGCCTTCAAAGGTCAGATGCCCGAAATGCGGCGGGATGATGGTGGAAAAGGGGCAGAATCTCGTTTGCTCCGATGATAAGTGCAAGACGATCATCCCCAGACCGGAGGATTAGATTGTATTTAAATCCGTACAATATGGTTGCAATTTTTTTGAAATTGTGCTAAAATAAGTACAATTTGACAGAGGATTGGTTTTGAGTAATATAGAACTCCTTGACAGGACCCGCAGGATCAGGTCGCTCCTGCATGAAAATGTAGAAAACAAGGTATCCTTTGATGATATATGTGTCCTTATGGGAAGCATAGTTCCGTCTTCGGTCTGCGTATTAAGCTCCAAGGGGAAGCTTCTCGGGAAGGATGCCCATGCGATGTATCCGGCGGCTTTTGCCGTTAAGAAGGGCGAATTCATCGATGATACCATAAATGCGAGGCTTTTAAGGGTGCTTTCCACAAGGGAGAATGTCAGGCCGGATGCTCTCGGTATGGAGGACAGGAGTGTTCTGGGGACCGAGATCCTTATAACTCCCGTTGAGCTTTCGGGGGAGCGGTCGGGGACGCTTTTATTCTTCAGGAAGAACAGAGGCTTCAGTGTTGATGATATTATTCTCTGCGAGTACGCCTCTACGGTCGTAAGTCTTGAGATAAACAGGGCGCTGGAGAGAGAAGAGGAATCCGAGGAGAGGCTCAGGGCGGATATAGACGATGCCATGGCGGCGCTTTCCGCTACGGAAAAGCAGGCAGTATTAAAGGTTTTTGATGAGATCTATTCAACCGAGGGACTCATAGTCGCATCAAAGATCTCAAAGGAAACGGGGATAACACGTTCTGTCATCGTAAACGCGCTGAAAAAGCTTGAAAGCGCAGGGATAATAGATATACGCTCCCAGGGTGTGAAGGGTACTCATATAGAGGTGCTGAATACCGAGATTTATGATAAAATAGAAGAGATGAAATAAAAACCGAAAAGGATTTTGGATAGGCTATAAAAGGATTTATGCATGCATAGGTCCTTTTTGCTTATTACCGGCAGGGGCTGTCCGTGGCGGGATATGCACTATATATGGTATGGGGCAAAAAGAGATATCCCATATATTGACTTTTCGGATTTGGATACTATAATGTAATGTTGTGCGCGCTTTGTGCGCTGAAGGGAGGTCTGTAATGGTTAATTCTGATGTTTTTAATTATATAGATGTCATATCATCTGCAGCGGATGCTTCATCCTTAAGGAATAAGACTATTGCAAACAATATTGCAAATATAGACACACCCCATTATAAAAGGCAGGATGTTTCCTTCTCCGCAAATCTTCAGCAGGCGCTTAAGAATTCAAAATTCGAGACGCTTGACCAGAAGGTCGACTCACTGAATATAAAAAAGCTGAGAGGCGTGGTATATACGGATAATGACGCTTTTTCCTACAGGCTTGACGGAAATAATGTGGATGTTGATACAGAGAATGTATATATGGCACAGAACCAGCTTATGTATCAGGGACTTACAAAGTCTCTCACTGCCGAATTCAGTCATTTTCAGGCAGTAACAAAATAACTCTTGGCAGGCATGACCTTTTCTTGAAAGGAGACGGGAGATGGGAGTTTTTGACAGCTTCAGCATAAATTCATCGGGACTTACAGCAGAGAGATACAGGATGGACGTCATCGCGGAGAACGTCGCCAATGCCAATACAACGAGGACTAAGGACGGCACTCCCTACAAGAGGAAGGTGGTGACCTTCCAGGAGAGATCCAATCCGGTAGGCTCCTTCAATTCCGTTCTTATGAATACGCAGAGCAAATACAACCGCTTTGTGGGAAGCGGGGTTAAGGTCGGCGGATTATATGAAGACAATGTGACGGAGATGAACAAGGTATATGATCCTTCACATCCGGATGCAGATGAGAACGGATATGTATTATATCCCAATGTAAATATAGTCACCGAGATGACCAATATGATAGATGCCAGCAGAGCCTATGAAGCCAATGCCACCGCCTTCAGCGCGACAAAAGACATGGCATTGAACGGCCTCAACGTGGGACAGGGCTCATAAGCTGCAAGAGAGGAGCATGAGAAATGGATGTATCGACGATAAGTTCGTTTTTTAATCTTTCATCCCCTGCCGTGGAGGGAGCGGCTGTCAGATCATCGACAGTCAAATTTCCCAAGGATGAAAGCTTCGGGACCTTTCTGGATGCGGCTGTGAAGCAGGTCAATGAGACCAATACCTACCTGAAGCAGGAAGAGGAGGAGGAGATCAAGTGGGCTCTCGGCCTTTCCGAAAACACACACGATCTTGCGGTCGCCCAGTCGAAGGCGCAGACCGCCCTTCAATATACAGTGGCACTGAGAGACAGGTTTCTCGAGTCATACAAAGAGATCATCCAGATGCAGATCTGATCAGGCTTGATTAAGAGCAGAAAGGACAGGCAATGGCTAATTTACAGGAGAGATTAAGAGCATTACTGCAAAGATTCCTTGACTGGTGGAACAGGTTCACCGCCAGACAGAAGACTTTGATAATATCGGCTGTCGTCGGTGTTCTTGTGCTGGTCGCCATTGTCGTCGCCGTGCTCACACAGCCTCATTACAAGACTCTTTATGTAAGTGATTCCACCAAGGAGACCAGCGAGGTGACTGCTGTCCTTGATGAGGAGAGCATAACCTATGAAACAAGCCAGGACGGACTTACCATATCGGTTCTTGAGGAGCAGTATACAGATGCAGTGATACTGCTGGGAGCAAATAATTATCCTGCTGCTGAATATTCCATAGACAGTGTATTTGAGGGGGGATTTTCTTCCACAGAATCCGATAAGACAAAGAAGTACCAGGAGTTTATGGAGGCAAAATTCCAGTCGGCTCTCGGTAATATGGATAATGTCAAAAGAGCCATCGTAAATATCAATGTGCCTGAAAACAACGGGACCCTGCTTTCAAAGGAGAAGGAGAGCTATGCTTCCGTAATGCTTGAGCTTGAAAATCCTGAGGAGATGACGCAGGATCAGGCGGCGGATATCGCCCGCTTCGTGGCTACGGAGCTCGGAAATGATACAACGGCAAATGTTGTTATCATGGATACCACCGGAAATATGCTCTATTCCGGACAGGATGAATCCTCCACCACAGGCAGTGCCTCCAGCAGGCTTTCATACAGAACCCAGTATAATGATCTGATCCGCAATGAGATAAATGATGCTCTGGTGGGCGCAAAGATCTATGATAATGTGCAGGTGGTGCCGAATCTGGATCTGAACTGGGATATAATAAAGTCAACAGAGCATACCTATACTCCGGCGGAGGGACAGGACCAGGGCGTGCTTTCCCAGGAGGATACCTATTCACAGTCTACCGAGAATTCAAACGGCGACATCCCCGGCACGGATACAAATGCCGAGATAACCTATGAGTATCAGGATGCGGCGCATTCCACCTCTCAGACTGACGAGACCAGCAGAAGCTATCTTCCGAACGAGAAGATCACGGATACGGAAAAGGAAGGCGGAGCCATAAATTATCCGACCTCTTCGATTGGTATCACAGCCATCCATTATGTGGTGTATAATGAAGCGGATATGCAGGCTTCGGGAGCTTTGGACGGGACTACCTTTGATGAATTCAGGATAGCGAATTCGGAGCGGACGAAGACTGAGGTTGATGAGGATGTATATAATGTCGTCGCGGCTGCGACCGGGATACCGCTTGCCAATATCCAGATAGTGGCATATGACGAGCCGGTATTTGTGCCTGCTGAGGGCGGACTTGTATCTCCGACAAATATCTTTATAATAGTACTTATCATATTGATCCTGGGTCTGCTGGCCTTTGTTGTGATCAGGTCCATGAGAGCCGAGAAGAAGGCTGAGGAAGAGGAGGCTGAGGAGCTTTCCCTCGATACCCTGCTTCAGAGCACTCAGGACGCTACCGAACTGGAGGAGATCGATTCGGAGACCAAGAGCCAGACCAGGCTTCTTATTGAGAAATTTGTAGCTGATCAACCGGACGCTGTGGCAAATCTGCTGCGCAACTGGCTGACGGAGGACTGGGGGTAAGTAAGTGCCAGTACCGGCAGCACCTGCCGAGAATGAGCTTTCCGGCGTACAAAAAGCAGCTATACTGCTCATAGCTTTAGGACCAGAGAAGTCAGCCAAGATCTTCAAGCATCTTAAGGATGAGGAGATCGAAGAGCTGACTTTGGAGATTGCAAATACCAGATCCGTAACCCCGCAGATAAAGGAAGAGGTTATAGGTGAATTCTATCAGATATGCCTTGCCCAGCAATATATTGCCGAGGGTGGTATCGGCTATGCAAAGGAGCTGCTGGAGCAGTCCTTCGGCGCTGAGAAGGCATCGGATGTTATCGCGAGGCTTACCGCTTCGCTTCAGGTCAAGCCCTTCGAATTTGTAAGAAAGACGGATGCTTCGCAGCTTTTGAACTTCATCCAGGATGAGCATCCGCAGACCATAGCGCTTATCCTTTCATATCTGAACCCTGCCCAGGCTGCGCAGATCATAGGCGCGCTGCCTCCTGACAGACAGGCGGACGTAGCAAAAAGGATCGCCATGATGGACCGTACATCCCCCGATGTGATCAAAGAGGTGGAAAGAGTGCTTGAATCAAAGATTTCTTCGCTGGTCAACCAGGATTATACCATCATAGGCGGCGTGGATTCGGTAGTCGAGATCCTGAATACCGTGGACCGCGGAACAGAAAAGCATATCATGGAAACTCTGGAAGTGGACGAGCCCGAGCTTGCGGACGAGATCAGAAAGAAGATGTTCGTATTCGAGGATATCCTCCTTCTCGACGACAGGGCTATACAGAGAGTGCTGCGTGACGTGGACAATTCCGATCTTTCAATGGCCCTCAAGGGAGCAAATGAGCAGGTTCAGGCGGCCATATTCAAGAATATGTCCTCAAGACTTGCATCAATGATAAAAGAGGATATGGAATTCATGGGACCTGTGCGAATGAAGGACGTGGAAGAAGCTCAGCAGAAGATAGTCAATATCATAAGAAAGCTTGAGGATTCCGCAGAGATCGTCATTTCAAGAGGCGGAGGAGACGAGATCATTGTCTAATATTGTCAAGGGATACCATGCGGCAATTGATGAAGATGATAAAAAAGTCATTGATTCAAATTCCATGGTCGCGGACCGTATAAAGCTCTTACAGAAGATATTGGACCAGAAGCAGTCTCCCATGGAGGATTTTTCTGGTGACGGCTTCACAGAGGGGCTGGATGTGGAAATGGTCGATTCCCTTTTGATGGATCCGGATGCCGGGCCGGGGGAGGGGAATCCCGGGAATGTGATCAAGGCTGAAGCCCCGCCGCAGCCTGCCATAGATCTGGATGCGATAAATGCCGAGGCGGAGCAGATAATTCAGGATGCACAGGCTCAGGCGGACCAGCTCATACAGGATGCTGTTGATCAGGCCGAAGCCAGCAAGGCTCAGATATTTGAAGAAGCGAGAGCTGCAGGGCATGATGAAGGATACGGACAGGGTCTTGCGGAAGCAGAGGCCATGAAGGCTGAGCTCATGGAGAAGGAGCAGGCCATGATGGCTGAGTACGAGCAGATGGTATCCGAGCTTGAGCCTGCGCTGGTTGATGTTCTTTCCGATGTCTACAGTCATGTTTTCGGCATAGAGATGCAGGACAGGAAGGAGATCATTCTCTATCTTCTGCAGAATGCCCTTCAGAATACCGATACAACTGCAAATCTAATGGTCCATGTATCCAAAGACGATTATGAATATATCTCAGGACATAAGTCCGACCTTTTTGACGGCATCCCGGGTGAGGACAATACGGACATAGTTCCCGATGTAACGCTTAAAACCGGCGAAGCCATGATAGATACCGGCTCGGGTATATTTGACTGCTCAGTGGGGACGGAGCTTGAAGGCCTGAGGAAACAGCTTAAGCTGCTCTCCTTTCAGAGAGCGGAATAGAGAGGCCTGATATGGATCCTGCCATAGATCTTTCAAAATATGAGACACTTAAATCAGGGACCTATTTCAAGAAGCTTGGCAAGGTAGTGAATGTGGTGGGGCTTACCATAGAATCTGAAGGGCCTGATGCGAGGCTTGCGGATATCTGTTCGATACAGCCTGCTGATACCACTCTGAAGCCCATACTTGCCGAGGTGGTAGGTTTCAAGGACAGGATGACTCTTTTGATGCCCTATGAGTCT
>CAMUZQ010000080.1 GCA_947165275.1 uncultured Lachnospiraceae bacterium
AAAAACTTCAAGCTGAAAATATCTTGCCACAGCGAGCCAAAAACAATAAAGTATATTTTAGCACAAGATCCTTCCGCCCTCAATATCCGGCCGGCAGAGTGATATGTATATTCTTCCTGCTGCTTCCCGAACTGCTTCCGTCGAGAGATCCGTAATATCCTCCCGTATACGGTCCCGAAAGCTTTTCCGTAAGCTGCCTTCTGTACTCATCTGCCGCTTTGCTGTAATCAGGCGCGGTATGGTAGTAGTTATTGTTGATAATGGTCTTCGGTCCGGTCCCGGAAGTGGTTGTCGTCACTGTACCTGAGCCCGTGCCTGAACTGCTGCCTGAATCCGGAGCAGCTG
Organism: uncultured Lachnospiraceae bacterium; assembly: GCA_947165275.1. GTDB lineage: Bacteria > Bacillota > Clostridia > Lachnospirales > Lachnospiraceae > NK4A144. Next base: position 346 of record CAMUZQ010000080.1, read on the forward strand.
AAGAGCTTGAGGATGAGCCGGATGAATTCCCGCTTACGCTTGACGAACTTGAAGAATTACCGCTTACACTTGACGAACCTGAAGAATTACCGCTTACACTTGACGAGCCTGATGAGCCTGATGAGCCTGACGCACCACCGCCTGCAGCCGATGAACTCGATGAGCCTGAAGGATCTCCGCCTGCTGTCGATGAACTTGATGAGCCCGAAGAATTACCGCTCACAGCAGTTGAGCTTGAGGTACTTGATGAGCCCGCAACCGATCCGGAAGCCGTGCCTGAACTGCCCGAGTTTCCCCCAGATGTATTCCCTGCCGGATCAGAAGCCGATGAGCTTCCGGAGGATGTCGTTACAGGCGTCGTCCTCATGGAATCCACTTCTCCGAAATTATTTCCCGGATGTGTATTTGAGGTTATATGTGAGTTTCTCGCAACCTGCCTGCCCCGCTCTATATCAGACGCGCCCCCGTCAGCCGAATTTCCGCTGGCGCTCCCCTGGGTGTTCACAGAGGTTTTATTGCCGTCCTGATGGTTCATTGCTTCCTGTCTCATAGCCTCGGCTTCTTCTGCCTCTCCGTCCACCTTGCATTTCTCATTGAAGGCATTAAGATCAGCCCCGGAAACAGTCTGAGGCTTGCCCGCATTCTTCAGGGCGGTTTCATCCATCTTCACATTCTTGCCCTCTGCATATATGTATTTCAGGTTTTTGCAGTCGCGCAAAGCATATTCCTGTATGGACTTGACAGATTCAGGAAGGAATAAATACTGAAGCCCGGTACAGTAGGCAAAATCATACGGGGCTATCGTCTCCACATTAGGTGAAACATAGACCTTCTTCAGATTCACGGCTCCCCAGAAGGCATAATTATCTACATATTTGACCCCGTCCGGCATATCATAAAAGCTGTAGCTTTTCCCCGGCAGGTAGCTGATAAGCCTGGTGCCTGAGGGATTATAAAGGGCCCCCGAAACATAATAAAAATTATAGTTTCCGTTTGGAAAATTCAGTGATGAAAGCGAGGTATCCCCCGCAAATACTCCCGGAGCTATGGTCTTTACTGTGGATGGGATAGATACGTAGCTCAGATTGGGGCACATCGCAAAGGCCGACTCTCCTATTGTCTTCACACCCTCCGGGATCACCACGCTTGTAAGATTTGTACAGCCGTAATAAGCCCGGTCTCCTATGGCAGTCACGTCACCATCCACGACAAGCTCTTTGATGCTCTTGTCATTCATATATTTCTCACGGTCTATGGTCCGGCCATAGGCTGAAGTCAGAGGGATCACAAAAAGCGCCACCAGAGTGACGCTTAATGCTGCCGCTGTACGTTTCAAAAAATGCCTGCTTTTTATCATGCCGCGTTAGCCCGGGGCTTCGGATCCTTCTTTAAGAAAAGGAATATTGACAATGCAGCAAGTCCAAGACTGATAAACCACTTAGGCGATATCGGATCAGCGGTCTTGGGCGTATTATCCAGAGTTCCTATGGCAAGGTCTCCCGTATTAACATAGAACCCGTATGGCGAAAAGTGAGGTGCCACGAAGGTCGCGCAGGGGCGTCCCTCAAGTGTAGAGAACTGTACATTCAGATCCTCCAGGTCACCGTTTCCGTCAACAGTAGCGACCTTATTATTGGTACCGTAAGCCTCCATGCTGCCGGGCAATGGCAGTGTCAGGGTGACTGACATTCCCGTAGTATCTATATCATTACCGTTCTCATCCTTCACATCTATATCCATGGAGAAATACCTGATATTATCAAGGCTTCCGTATCTGCGAAGGAGCGCCTCCCTGAAGGCTGCCTCTGCCGCATCGCTCTTTGTGATATTGACCTGGTATCCGTCAGCAGTACCTCCGTTTATGGAATCGATATGTGCCGCCTTCAGCATATCCTGAAGCTCATCAACCGATCCGCCGTTGCCGGAATTATAATAATTCCTGTTTACAACCGTAGTCCCGGAATTATTATTTCCGCTTCCACCCGATCCACCGCCAGAAGAACTGCTGCCGCCTGTCCCGCTTGAGGAGCTGCTGCTCTTTGCGGAGGAGCTGCTTCCCTTCGATGAAGACGAGCTGGACTTGCCTGAGCTGCTGCTTGACTTCTTCTCTTCCATCCGGAAATTATAGGTATATGTACCCACATATTTATCACCCTTGCCGGTGACCTTCACATCGGCATGATGATCCGAGGTCTTCTTATAGCTTCCCTGCAGATAATCCGTATCCTTCGCAAGATCAGTCCCGGTAGTGGAGTCAGTCAGGGCAACAGTCGCCTCTATCTTGTCACTGCTGTCTATGGTAGCCTCCGATACCTGGATAGTCACGGATTTCACGCCGTCGTCAGAGGTGTTCTTTGACAGATCCTTTTTTACATCATAATAGAAGTTCTGTCTTCCCTCGCTGGAATAATTGCCCTTGAACTGTATCTGTACATATCCGGTATTCTTTCCTATGCCGGGCCTTACCGTCCCGTAGCTCTGGATCGTATAATCAGTCCCCTCTGAAAGCGCATTTCCGTTCCTGTCCACTATGGACTTGATCCCCGGATCTCCCTCGTTCCAGTACTGGAAGTTATTGGTTGCCTTATAGGTCTCCTTGCTCACCGCCGATCTGTCAGGTCCGTTCAGTATCAGATTGACTGACAAAGAGCTTGCCGCCGTGCTGGTACTGCTGGACGAAGTGCTTGAGGAGCTTGAACTCGATCCCCGGGCTTTGACGGTAAAGGAATCCGTAAGTGTCCCTGGCGAATAATTCCCCTTTCCGTGAATGGTGAGCGTATATGTTCCTTCATCCTTTATTGTCCTGGGACTTGTAGTGAAGGTATAGTCTGTCGGGTACTGCAGGACAGTCCCGTCTGGCCCGAACACAAGAAACTGACCGTCTGCATTAAACTCCGTATCAGATTTCACCGGAGTAAGCCGTATTTCATCTCCCGTATATGGAAGCTCATAGGTATACAGCATTATCTCCGCCCCCGCAAGATTCCCCGGATCCACCATCGACGAGGAGCTTGAAGAGGACGACGAGGATGAAGATGATGAAGATGAAGACGACGATGAAGACGACGATGATGATGATGATTGTCTGTACTTCAATGTAAATGTCTTCGTAACAGTTCCGTTATAATTATTTATTCCCTTAAAGGTAGCAGTGACCACCTGACCATCCTCAGGATTATTGAGCACATTTACAGGCTGATAAGTTATGATATAATCCTGACCCTCTACAAGATCCTGCCCCTCATACTGTATTGTATAATCATAGCCCTGTCTGAACTCCGCAGTGTCTCCTGAATAATAAACTGTATCATTGACCACTATCTCATTCTCTGAGATAGTCTTAACAGCTGTAGAACTCGGTCTTAAATAAAAAGTCTTTACAACAGTATCTGCATCATCGCTGGAGAATTCTCCGACTCCCCTGAAAGTGACCTTGATCTGTCCTTCAGACGGATTATCCCAATCAATATCCGGATCAAACTCAAGGTTATAATCTGAGCCTTGGGTCAGATCATATGTATGGCTCTCATCCATGGAATATTTAGCTGTATAATCTGCATTCTGAATAAATTCGGCAGGTGAACCTTCATGATAATACACATCCGGCTTGACTTCGATCGTAACCTCCGGATCCTTCAGGGTCTTTTGCGAATACTTTCCACCATATTGAAGGACACTCTTGTTGTTATAATACTGTACAAAGAGATTATCCTTTTGAAGGCCCTCTTCCTCATCATCACCGGAAACCGATCCATAAAGGATATGTCTGTTTTCATCCTTGTTATACCCTGCATCATAGTTCAGCCACAATGGCTTTTTTGTAGTCGATGTCGCATAGTTTGTAGCTAATCCGCTGCTGTTATATATTCTCAATGTCCTGTCTCCAAGACCGCTCGATTGAGATGTGCTGTAATTGAATGCTCCGGCATTCACCTGCCTCGTATTAGGGCTGAGTCGTACCGTCATAAGCTGCAGAGCGCCATCGAAGCAATAATCAGGTATGGTGGTTATGCCCGAGGTCGTGGTGTCAAAGGTACCTACCCAGTTGTTGTCGGTAAAAGCCCTCGGCTTGATCTCCTTAATATCCGAAGATGGCCTGTATGTTTTACCTGTACTTTCACTGCTGGTATTCTCAAGAGCTTCATATATCATTGCAAACTTTGGCGAATCTTCCCCGGAACCGTTTGGACCGTATATGACCCCATATGTCCCGTCCTTACTGAAATAATTCTCCTCTACCGTAAGTCCCTCATTATAAAGCGCCGTACAGCCCTTGAACGGGAGTATGCCTATATTACGTAAGGTGGCCGGAAGCTTAGCCTCCCGCAATGAAGAACAGTTTCCAAACTGAAGATCCCTGAGCTCCAGCAGGCCTTCAGCCGAAAAACTCTGGATGCTGGAGGCTCCATAGAAAAGACTGTCTTTCGTGCCTGAAGCAGAGGAATAATTATCATAATCATCAAAATAACTGTCTTCTATGAAAAGCACTCCGGTAGGAAGCTTCACATCATTAACCGTGATATTCCCCTTTGTTTTCCCGTCAACTGCTGCCAGAGTATACGGCTTTGAAGCGGATATGGTAAGCTCAATATTCCCCTCCGTATCCTTACCTCTGTATTCGTAATTATATTTTTCACAAAAAATATAAGCATTACTGGTTGCGGAATCCTGATCCTGCGATATATCGTCCAGAGCCCCCGGGTTGCTCCTGTCATACTTTCCCTTCACCGTCTCCGGATTGATTATAAGATCTCCCTTCACATAGAATCCGCTTGCTCCGGAGAACATATCAGGATTGTTCCCCTCAAGGGTGATATTATTAACACCTTCGAAATCGAAAAACTCTATTTCGGGTCCAAAACTCAAAGCTCCGGCTTCAACCGACGCTCCGTCACACTCAAGCTTTACACTCTTGAAGTGACCTACCTCAGACGAGGTAAAATCATCTGTCAAAACCCCCTTGGGTAATCTTGATACGGTGATTCCCCCGACCTCTGAAGGGATAAGGAGCTGATTGCTGACCATCTTTGTCTTCCATTTCTCTTCATAGAAATCAGTCAGAGTTCCGTCTCCGGCAATACCGTAGTATTCTGATGCGTATCCGCCATCGTAACCTGAACAATCGTAGTTTATCCTGTTGCGCAGGCAGTATGTGTATGCAGACGTACGCTTTCCCTGATCAGCACCTTTCTGTACATCCCTGTAACCATGTACAGTGAGTGTGTATTCTCCTGTATCGGGATTCTTCGGAAAATAGGTATTACTGAGATCCAGCGTGATGTTATATTCTCCATTATCTGTATCACCGCTGTTTCTCAGATATACATCAGCCAGAGCGCTGCAGCTTTCAAATATTCCCGGCGGAAGAACTGCCATTCCTCCGGGAACGTCAATTCTTGTGAGCATTACACAGCCCGAAAACACATCTGTGCCTACACTGGTAAGCTTAGCCGGAAGTGTCAATGTTCCCAGATTGGAACAACCTGAAAAAGCTTCATTCCCTATGCTGGTAAAATCATCCTGCATCTTCACTGTAGAAATCAATGTACAGTCCTTAAAGCACCTGTCTGCCAGTCCTATCATCAATGCTCCCCCGGAATCAGCTGCAATATCAACCGTACCCTGCATACCGGTACATCCTTCAAAAGCTGATTCTCCTATTCCATCCTTTAGGGGGATGGTATTTATGGGACATACAGGAAGATTGATACATTTATAAAACGAATACTTATCGACCTTATCCAGAGGACTTCCAAGAGTCAGTGTATTAAGAGCAGCGCAATTGCTGAATGCACCTTCTGCCAATGAGGTTACAGCAGATCCCTTAAACGAAGTCAGGGTATTATTCTCATCCCCGTCTCCGGTTCCCTTCGAAAAGGCATAGGCATTGATCGCTGTGGCAGTATTACAGGTTAAAGCTGAGATATTATCGAAATTCTTAACCGCACTGCTTCCGCTGCCCGGAGCGCCTATTGCGGCACATGAAATCTCTTCCGTGGCATTTCCGACATCATTCAGATCATAATAATCAGGTTCAGGTGTATATTGATTAAGAACCTTATATGCTGTGAAGGTATCCGGGATATCTATACTCTTTGGACTCACGCTTTCCATCTTAACAACTGTATGAGTTTCATCAAGACCGCTCACAGTTACCCGGACTTCCTTGGACGATATTACGTCAAAACCGACAAAATACTTGTCATTATTAAAATATAATGCATAATTGTTAGTAGTATCTACATATACATATGCATATGTATTTCCATCAACTCCGGTTGCAGCTCTTGAAGGAGTCGCAGGAATAGCAGCTACGATCAAAGCCGTTACCATAAGGAGTGCTGCAATAGTTCTCCTTACTGTTTTTTTCAGGTACCTTCTACCACGTCTTCTTGTATTCTTTTTCACAGACTTCTTCGTAGCCATTATTTTACCCCTCCGTTGCTGTCTTAATCTGTCATCTGCTGATCCGTCAGCAACATCTGTCCTTAATATCTTTTTCCTTTAAAATTCAGGCTTTCTGAATATATAATGAATATCAATGCACATTTGGAAAAACGTACATAGTACGCTTTTCCATTTCTTATATCGACATATCAGCAATATTTCTTTATAGCATTTCTATTTTAATATAATAAAATCCGGATTACAACATAACACAATATCATGTTGCAATCCGGGTTATTATACGCTATATATGGTGGTTATTGCAAGTGTCAGGAGCACTACCACAGGGACTTGCCTATTGACAACTCTCACTTCTTCCTCAGTTGTTCGTTCTCCCTCATCAATCGGGCTATTATCTCGTCCTTTTCCGCCAGCTGTGCATCCTTTTGGGTCAGCTGTTCTGACTGTTTTTCCAGTTGTTCTGACTGTTTTTCCAGTTGTTCTGACTGTTCTGCCAGCTGCTCATCCTTTTTCGCAAGCTGCTCGGTTTTCCATTTGTCGTTGACAAGCCACTCTTCCCTGGCTTGACACTGCTTTCTTATCATCTCTTCTTCCGTTAGCTGCCGGACTCCTGATACTGCTCTTCCAATTACCACATTATTCTCCGCAAGCATCTTCATTTCCTCTTTATTCCTCTATTATTTTATATTTCTTATAGAGCCTTTGGCGGTCTGAGGCCGTTCCGTTCAGCGCCTTATCGTAATCCTTTGTTCCAGGCTCCAGATGCTTCAGGAGTCTGATCACCATAGTCTCACCTTCGGCTATTCCTTCAGTTCTTCCTTCAGTTCTTCCTTCAGCTCGTCCTTCCTCTATCATTCCCTGTATAGCTACGCACATATCGATTTTTCCCCCTTTTGACTCTTTACTGGATATTTTTGAATTTGTAAAAGTATTGATCATATCAACTGTGTCTATATCAACACTCCTGTACTCTTCTTTCCTCTCGATTATATCACGCAGACGCTCTTTATCGCCCGAATACTCTATGAATTCCATAAGGATACCCGGCTCTGATGAAAACTTTTCAAAATCCTTTATCTCTCCTGGTGTAATGAGATTGATCCTGTAATCATTTATGTATGGTAATAATCGCGGATCCACCTTTCCAAACATCTCATGCAGAGATTTCGGCGCATCCCATTCTGTCTTGTCAAAGCAGATGCACAGGGTTATCACCGGCATTATCTTATCTTTCCCTGTAAACCCGGATGTGATCTCTGCACTGGTTTTCAGGTCCTTCGTTTCTTTATGCCTCTTCCTTATTTCCTCAACCTGCGAAGAGTAATTCAGGGCATCATACAGATTATCCTTCACCGGCATCATATAGCTTATCTGTGTCTGTGCATCTATGCCCAAAAGGACATATGTTGCATTCCTGCCCTGTTTGATCGTACAGAGTCTTAGAAGATCCCTCATTTTCTGATCCGTGATGAGCCTCCCTGCTTTTCTTGGGGGTGTAATGGATCTCTAACTTTTTGATGATCCTGCGGACTTCTTCAGGTGGATATTTTTTATAAAGTGATGAGGGCTTATGGGTATTAAGATTATCCATGACGAGAATGATCCTGTCGACATCTGGATACATTACATCTACGAGATATTTTATCTCCTCGGCCCAATCAACCGCTGTACGATGCTCTCTTACGCTTACATGATGACATCCGCCTAAAGGCTCAACAAATGCGAATATACTGCATGTCCCATGATTCTCTTGCTTCGCCAAGAAGCTGATAGGTTTTTTCGTCCATACATACAACCGGTCTCTGCGGATCATATGGAAGCTCGTAAATATCAAGAACGTCTTCCATTGCTGCAATGAATTCAGGATCCGCTACGTTCGAGATACACCAATAGTCATTTTTGTGAGGTCTAATTTTGCTTTTTTTAGAGTACGCCGGATGGCTTCCCTGCTTATGGGTTCATCAAGAACGATTTTCATTTCATCCTCAAGCAATCGGATTGTCCAACGACTATGGCCTTCGGGGGCGGGTCCGCAAGCAATTTCTATTATCCTTGCTTCCGTGTGGCCATCGACCTTACGCCGGGCCTGGTCGGAATTGATGCTGCGTTTTCTTGCAAGAGCGGCTTCAATTCCACCCTCAGAAAATGACTTTACAAGTGTTGCAATGGTTGCCCTGCTTACAGCGTATGCATCTACGCACTGAGTATATGTCATAGCAGGCGGATGATTTTCATCCAGTGCCAGTAATATACGGCAACGGTTAGCTGTGGTCTGATTGGTATCTTTCTTTTTAATGATACCTTTAAGATATTTAACATTGGCATCTGATAAATGAATGGGATTCTTCTTTGGACGACCCATATGATTCAACCTCCAGAATACAGATTTTCAAGTCATATTCAGTATATCATAGGTCGAACAATAGTTCAATTGTCAATGTGTCATTGCGCTATTCTGGCACATTAGTTGATGAAGCTTCTCTTGAAATCATCAGTGCCGGATTTGATGTCGGGAATACTGCCAGTATTATTATAGATGATACTGATCATGCTGCACCGTCTCGTGGGTTCAATATAGCTGTCTATGACTATGGAGACAGTATGATATTGGATTCATGTTGTTTTGATACCTTTACAGGTGATTATGGCCAAGCTGAGGGAGAAGTGTTTGGGATGACGTGATATTTCTCAACGTTTATCTGCTGATAAACGGGCTGGTCACATTGGCATTAATTCCGCCGTAATTGTTTCCGGGGGCATTGCCTCCTTTTTTCACTATCACTATCTGTATGCCTTCCAGACGCCGGGCATAGCCCGCCGTGCCGGAGCTGGCACCATTCTTTGCCCAACCCATCCAGCCTACGTCCTGTGCATGAACCCGGTAATATATGTCATAATACTTTGCCATATCGCCGTAAAGCTCGATATTAATGGCTTCAAGCCTGAGAGACTGCCCGCTGGTTCCGGACATCTCCCCATCATACCGCCAGTCCTGCCAGCCTATATTCTGCACATGGGTCTTGTAGCGAATGCCTCCCGAATATTTTTTGTCTGAAAGATTTATATTTATACCCTCAAGCCTGAGAGACTGCCCGCTGGTTCCGGAAAATTGCCCGTTTGACCGCCAGTCCTGCCAGCCCACGTTCTGTACATGTGTCCTGTATGAAAGGCCCGGGATATCAGTGTTTTCCGTACCGGATGTGTCGGCTTCTCCCCTTTTCATATATGCCTGACCGGTATTGCCGGTGATGCCTCCAATATTTGAATTAATGGATTCTCCTTTCCTTACGATCTGTATCTGTAGGGCCTCCAGGCGCCGGCCATAGCCCGCCGTACCGGAGTTGGCGCCGTTCTTTGCCCAGCCCATCCAGCCTACGTCCTGTGCATGAACCCGGTAATATATGTCATAATATTTTGCCATATCGCCGTAAAGCTCGATATTTATGGCTTCCAGCCTGAGCGCCTGACCGCTGGTACCGGACATCGCCCCGTCATACCGCCAGTCCTGCCACCCTATATTCTGCACATGGGTCTTATAGCGTATTCCTCCCGAATAATTCTTGTTTGAAAGATTTATATTTATACCCTCAAGCCTTAGCGATTGCCCGCTGGTTCCGGACACTGCCCCATTTGATACATAGTTCTGCCAGCCCACGTTCTGTACATGCGTCCTGTAAGTCACGGATACATTCGGAGCTGTGACGGTGACCCTGCATGTTGCGGTCTTTCCGTTATTCGCAGTCCTGACAGTTATAACGGCGCTGCCCACTCCAACAGCCGAAACATACCCATTTGCATTTACCTTGACTACTGATGAGTTGCTACTGCTCCAGGTCACTGATTTATTGCTCGCGTTCGAGGGGGTGACTGTCGCGGTAAGCTGTGCGCCGCTACCTTTTGAAAGTGTTAAGGATGTCCTGGAAAGATTCACTCCGGCCACGGGTACGGTCGATGTCACCTTGCATGTTGCAGTCTTCCCGTTTACGGATCTGGCGGTTATCGTCGCAGTACCGCTTCCGGCCGCTGTCACATTTCCGCTTGAATCGACCCTTGCTATGGACGAATTGCTGCTGCTCCAGGT
>CAMUZQ010000081.1 GCA_947165275.1 uncultured Lachnospiraceae bacterium
AGATATCGCCGAAATCAGCGTGCCAAAACCGCCGCGCGTAATTCGCCGTTTGACACGTTTGAAAGTGAACTTAAATGCCCAGAGAAAGAACGAAGCAAGAGGATCAAAAAATATCTTGAACAGTATGACAGGTGGGATGATTGCGAGAAAGACCGGGGACGGGTGGTATATCGGGACATGCAGAGCTGTACGGATGCCTCTTTTTTGGATTGTGTGAACGAGGGAACGGTCGTATAGCATTTTAGGGGATGGATATGGTAATATAGATAAATACGGGACATCTTTTTCACTAAAGAAGGAATCAGCAAAACGCATTAAAAAAGGAGGACTTACTACATGAAGGCAGAGACAATTATTCTTGGAAACGTCATCACGATGGATGAGTTCAAGCCCTATGCTGAGGCTATAGCAGTGGCTGACGAAAAAATCATCTATGTCGGGAGCAGGGATGCCGCGATGAAGCTTAAGGATGACAAGACCAAGGTTCTGGATTATGGAAGTAATTCTATTTATCCGGGATTTCTGGAGGCTCACTGCCATCCCGGCCTCGCGGGAAATAACATGCTTGGCAGGGCGAATCTGCTGGAAGGCAAGACACCTGAGGATTATGTGGCAATTCTTAAGAAGTATGTGGAAGAGAATCAGGATAAGCCTCACATAGTAGGTGCAGGCTGGTCTGATGATTTGTTGTATCAGCTTAATGCGAAGCAGCTGGATGAGATATGTCCGGATAAGCCCATGATCAATCAAAGCTCCAGCGGTCACATGATGTGGATCAATTCCAAGGCTATGGAGGCGTACGATATCAATGAAGAAGCAGTGGCACAGTGGGGAACGGAATGCATTCATGTAGATGAGAATGGCAAACCGAATGGACTGCTTGCTGAAAAGCCCGCTATCGATCTTGTAAAGAGGGTTCAGCCGGAGCTTGATCAGGCCAAGAAGGAGCTTTTGGGCTTCCAGCAATATGCATTTTCAAACGGATATACGGGTGTATATGATGCCGGCTACCAGCTTCTGACAAAGCATGATCCCCGTGCCTACAAGGAGCTTGACGATGAAGGCAGGCTGAAGCTGTATTCCTTCTGCGGCAGCTTCGTGAATGACAATACGGATACTCCCGAAGAGGATATGGAAAGAATCGTTAAGGAGGCAGAGGAATATAACGGAAAGCATGTCAGGGTGATTGGAGCCAAGGTCTTCGCTGATGGTGTTGTCGAGGGTCATACTGCGTGGATGTTGGATGACTATGTGGATAAACCGGGTTATAAGGGCGTGACAAGATTCGATGATCACGAAAAGATGGTAAGGCTCGTCAAGGCGGCGTCCGCGCACAATATGAACGTTCACGTTCATTCGGTCGGAGACGGAGCCACCAGGGCATGGATCGATGCCTTCGCGGAAGCGGAGAGCGAGACGGGGAATTTTGATATGAGAAATGCACTTGCGCATTTACAGGAAGTCACCCCGGAGGATATTAAGAGGTTCGGCGAATATAACATTATGGCTGTATGCGGAATCATGTGGGCGTTGAAGGATTCTGTCGGCTTTAAGCAGGAGGTTGAATATGTAGGCGAAGAGAAATCCAATAACGCCTATCCGGTCAAGTCTATTATGGATGGAGGCGGCGTGGTCGTAAACCATTCAGACTATCCCGTGTCTCCCATGTTCAGCGCAGTACAGGCGTTCTGCATGGGAGTATTGAAGAAACTTCCGTCACTCCCGGATGAGTGCATCAGAAATATCGATCAGGCGATCAGCAGACATGAGGCTTTGAAGACTCTTACAAGCAATGTTGCCTATATGTGGCATGAAGAGGACAGGATGGGTTCGATCAGCCTGGGTAAGCTTGCCAACTTCGTTGTTCTGGATCGTGATTTTATGCATGACGATTTTGCGGAGATCGAGAAGGCTGTCTGCCTTGCGACGATTGTTGATGGGGAGGTTGTATACAAAGCTGATTGATCCACAGCATGCCATTAAATTTGCTGTCCAAAACCCCGGGTTATGAAACACGCAAAGGAAGCATGTTTCATAATCCGGCTTTGCCGGACAGGTTTCTAAAGAAACCTGTCCGAAGGGATTTGGACAGCAAAATTCTGTCAAAAAAACTGATCGGCGATCACAACTGATCTATGGCTGAAAAGCCGAGAAAACCTTTCCCTCCAGAATATCAGCTATCATCTCGCTGGCATGACCGTCGCCATAGGGGTTCGCTGCCTTGCTCATCTTTTCGTATTCGTCCTTATCTTCAAGGAGAAGCTTGAAGTTTTTGTAAATTTTTTCCTCATCTGTGCCGACAAGCCGCAGGGTTCCCGCTTCAACCCCTTCAGGTCTTTCTGTTGTATCACGCATGACAAGTACCGGAACGCCGTATGACGGGCACTCCTCCTGGATCCCACCGGAATCCGTGAGGCAGAGGAAGGCCCTGGCCTCAAAATTATGGCAGTCTAATACTCCTAAGGGCTCTATTATATGTATCCTGTCACATCCCTGCAGTTCGGCTTCGGCCGCCTCCCGGACAACGGGGTTCATATGAAAAATACCGTTAAAGCCATATAATAGATCACCGCACCTTCCGTATAGAAGGGATCCAGATGCAGAACTGCTGCGATTATGGCATATATGGCAAGTACATATCCAAGGATCGGCAGGAGATTTAAGAATTTGGTCTTTGTATCTTTATGATATGATTGATATTCTGTGCTTTAGTGGTAGGCCCATCCATATTGTTGATCACAGCGTGAACATTGGGATGTATCTTACCTGCTTTTTTAACTGTTTCTACAGTTCGGGGTCATTCGGATAAACTCCGACAAAGAGGTGATACATAGACTTCGGGTAATCGGTAGTGTTTAGGAAATTGGTGATGACATCCAATCCCTGAACAGTCATTTTCTGATCCCACTGTGGTAATTCGGAATCCACGCTCATCAACCATCCGTTATTTACTATATCATTACTTTCCGGATTTCATCAGCGGTTACAGCCGATTTAGGGGCAGATATCAGGACAAAAGACATTGCGGCTGCTGTAAATGATCACTTGCAGAGGAGGTATCATGATAGTAACATTAATAAATGTTACGACACCGTAGATTACCTTTATATAAAACTCTGCGTTCCGCAGAGCACGCTCTCGCTTTCAGCGAGACCTGGTCAAATACGCTTCTTGTTTTTTCGATAAAAAACAAGAGGCTACACTTTACAGAGGAGAATAATGACTATGAAAAAATATATCTTCATATTGATCGCGATCCTGGCGCTTACGGCTACGGCCTGTGGAAAAAAGGGAGCTGACGGGAAGAGAAGCGGTGGGGAGCAGGAGACGCAGAAAACAGATGAACTGCAGGACTCCGATACCGGAACTGATCAGGTTGAAGATTATGAAGAGGTTCCCGCAGATGACACAGTCTATCAGGAGCCGTTTGTATCCACACTGACAGATGAGGGCATGATCGTCACCAGAAATGACAGGGGAAAGATCGGCTTTATGAGCGGTGATTTCTATAAAAAGCCTGTGACCGATGAGGCCGGGGCTCGTGAAGCAATATTTTCTGTTATCGCTGACGTAGGGGGCAATGAGAATACTGAGCTGAGATATGACATGAGTGCCGCCATGGGAGGGGTCACATATTATACCTTTGTTCAGATGCAGGGCGGCAAAGAGGCCTATGATGGTACAGTGAAGGTTGCAGCAGACCGGGAGGGGAAGGTCCTGGGCATTATGAGCTCCTTAAGGGATACGCCCTTTGATGAAGACGACCTCGCCGATACCGTGGATTATCAGATCAAGAACGATAAGACGGCTTTTTTTGATGGTCTTATACCGGACACACTGACACAGACCGTGGAATACGGTGAAAACGGAAAGAAAGAGATCACGGTGCCTGTAGCAAAGGATCCACAAACCGGAAAGACATACCTTGCTGATACGGGCAGGGGGATCGTCTGTGTGGATTATGACGATTACACAAATGATGATGTGATGACGGTTTTAGAATCCGGTGCTGATGAATATTCTGACTATGAACTGGCATATTATGATGCGTGCATAAAGGTTTTTGATTATTATGAAGCAAAGGGCTGGAAGATACCGAACGGTCACGGCTCTCTTCTCATGTTATGCATAGACAGAGGAACGGCCGGAATACCGGCGCTTTCGAGCATGGCCTCCTATTTGGGATATGAGGACGGATTCGAACGTATGCGCCTGTCTGTCAGGCTTCCGAACGAGATAGACGTCTCTCTTCTGGGCCATGAGTACACCCATATGGTGAGCAATGTGAATCATGTTGGGGAATATTGTAATGAAACAGGAGCCATAAATGAGAGTTTCAGCGATATCATAGGATACGCCATTGAGACGTCGGTAGATAAAACGAAAAAAAGCGGATGGTCCGATGACTTTGAAACGGAAAGAAAAGAGGCCGGGTATCCTGCTTATGTATGGGATGAGTATTACACTCCGGACGCTCCCGTTTATACTTCCGAGAATGACGGTGGCAGTGTGCATCACAATTCCAACTGCATAAGCATCATATCACTGCGGCTTGATCAGGCGGGGATGACTCCGGATGAACAGTTTGATTTCTGGATACAGGCAGATCTGGCTCTTACGCAGGATACGGATTTCAAGCAGCTTGGTGAAAGACTTCCCTGGTGCATGGAGATAGCCGGATACTCTCAGTATGAGCAGGTCTTAAGTGAGGCCATCGCAGAGGCGGGCATACTTGATACCAGAGTGCCGGAGGAACCTCAGCCGGAGCTTGCCCTTGTGCGGTTTGATTACCCGGATCCTGATTTCAGTGACAATTATGCGCTTTATTTCAGCTTTAATGATATGAGCGGGAACGAGTACAGAAATACCTGGCCCGAGAAAAATACAGGAAAGGTTGCTGCAAGCCTCAGCCCCGGCTATTACTACGTATATCTTAAGGTCAACGACATATATGCCGATGAGGACGAGCCGGGTGACTATTATCTGTATCACCCTGACAGTGGCTGGGAAAGGGTTTCCGGCGATGTTATTGAAAATTGGGATTTTGAAGACCGGACGGAGCCGATTAGCGTAGATGCAGACGAAAAGCTTACGCTTATGACAAAAGGACTGCCGGGAGCATATCACTCATAGTCTTATAGTCAGGACGTTCATACCCAGCAGATTCTGATATTCCACCTTTTTGGCGATACCATACACCAGCACGATACCGATATTATCGCCGTCATCGCCGGGCTTCATCGAATCATGGTATGTTGACGGATCAAAAGTACCGCAATTGTCCCTGATACGCAGTATCACATCGTCATTCTTATGAACCACGCGTATATCCACGCTGTGGTCTTTGCTATCCATGGAGAAACCGTGTCGGACTATGTTTCCGGCCATCTCCTCCATGCAGAGGGATGAGAAATAGGAACGGCGTTTGTCGATGCCGCGGTCGGAGCAGAATTCCTGGATCTTCCTTGATACATCCATCACCTCTTCTTCGCTGGATACACTAATATCGATACGATCCTCACTGCCTACACCGATACGCTCCGGGATAGCCAGCAGATCCTCAATATTGCGGGGAAATCTTTTATTTACCAGGCATGAGGCGATAATGATAATGATGAGACATAAGACCCCGTTGAGGATGTTGGCAATATACAGACCGTTCATCTTAAGACGTGGTATCAGGATAAAGCTGAAAGCTACCACGCCTATAACCCCATCGAATATGGGGAGGACGATGGCTGTGATCTTTTTCTCAGCGGCCTGCGCATATGGTACAAAGCCCAGACTTAGAACGGCCAGGGGCATGCAAAGGGGAAGCAGACGGAAACCCATCACCGTATAGTAGAAAACGGGATCTGAGGGATCGTGGAAAAACAGCATGGTAAGTGGCTTTGCCATCAGGATCAATACGGCATCAACAGCCACTACAAGGAGCATTCCACGGGTCAGCAGGATCTTAGTCACATCCACTATAGAACGCCGATCCTCTTCGCCTACACTTATGGCGTACAGCATACGTATCACCGCCACCATGCCGAAGGGCAGCGGCCAGAAAAGGGCCAGTACGGAATTGGATGCGGCAAAAGAAGATATACCTACACTGCCCACATACTTAAGGACCAGGAAGTTTACGATAAAACATCGGAACATCTCGACAAAACGGGAGAGAGCACCGCTGTAGCCCAGCTTCACGATCTGCCCGGCATCCGACCAGCCGCAGTTCCTTAATGAGAACTTCCATTCACTTTTTCCCATCAGATAATAGGCGGCCAGTGTCAGCAGGAATACCCACTCCGATACAGATGTGGCCAGCCCCAGACCAAATGTACCTAAATTGATCGCCACTATGAAGATCTGATCACAGACAGCATTTATAACGAAACAGATGATACTGGCAGTCATTGTCCATTTTTGTCTGTTCTCAAGAGACATAAATGAGAAAAGCTGCTGCCCCAGGATGAGGGCGGGTATGCCTATGACCTGACCGAGGATATACTGGTTGAGGATATCAAGGTCAGGCTGGGTATCTACAAGCAGCCTGGTGGCACCCGTGAAAACGCCTGCTGTCAGCAGCAAACTGGTTAAAAACGACAGAAGACCGGATATCACAAGCGTAACGGTAAACAGTCTGTGGATCTTACTGCGTTCTCTGGCCAGATAGCGCCCGTAGAGCACCTGAGATCCGCTGACAAAGGTTATGCTTGCGGCATAAAGGAAATGGTTAAGGGGACCGAAGAGACCGATGGCACCCATGGCAGTCTCTCCTATAAGGTTACTGGCATACAGAGTGTCCACGATGCCGTTTATGGACGTTATTATGAGAAGCAGAACCTGATATGGCAAAAGTCTGAAAAACAGGCCCGACAGCAGTTTGTATTCAGATGTTTTGGTTTTCATTGGTCTATCCTCCGATCTATCCATGTCAGGATTATAGCATAAAGCCGCCATATTCAACCAGTTTCCTCAGCAGTTTTGCACTGAAAAGTGCGTTGACAGCCGCCTGAAGCCCTATTAAGATATACCCTAAGCGGCTCTGTCAGCGAAAAAAATGAATACGTCATTTACGACAAAAACATCCACCGGGTGTTTTTGTCGCATACCAAGGATCTGTACGAAAATAAACCTGCAAATTGCTTGCCTTCCTTGCCGATAGCACCATGACAAAACTGCTTACTTACCCGGGTCTATTATCGATAATCACAAGGAGTTTATTACATGAAACGGAAAACAGGAGAAAACTGCCGGGGATGCCGTTTGATATGTAACGGCATTTGGTATTAAGAATGGATGCAAAAAAAGCATTAAAAGTCTACTTTGGTTATGATTCATACAAACCCGGGCAGGAAGAGATCATTGATTCGATTCTTGCAGGAAAAGATGTATTGGCAATCATGCCTACGGGATCAGGTAAGTCAATTTGTTATCAGGTACCGGCATTGCTCCTGTCTGGTATTACGATTGTTATTTCACCGCTTATTTCCCTCATGCAGGATCAGGTCAAGGCATTGAATCAGGCGGGGATCAAGGCAGGGTATATTAACTCTTCATTGACGGAATCCCAGATATCCACAGTATATGCCAGAGCGCTTGATGGAGCATATAAGATCTTGTATGTTGCACCTGAACGCCTTGAAAGTTATGAATTTACGGATTTTGCCGGTAAAGCTGGTATCTCGATGGTGACGGTAGATGAGGCTCACTGTATTTCTCAGTGGGGACAGGACTTCAGACCAAGCTATCTTAAAATAGTGGATTTTATAGATAGTCTGAGCAAGAGACCTGTAGTAAGTGCGTTTACGGCTACAGCAACAGAAGAAGTAAAAAATGATATCTCATGTGTCCTTAAGCTGAATGATCCCAAGATCGTAGTGACCGGTTTTGATCGTGAGAATCTGTATTTTGATGTGGAGATGATCAAGAAGAAGGATGACTATGTCCTGGAATATATCAGAAATCATCCCGAGGACAGTGGTATCATATACTGCGCAACAAGAAAAAATGTAGATGCATTGTATGAACTTCTTTCAAATTCCGGAGTTCAGGTGGCAAGATATCATGCCGGAATGAATAATAAAGACCGGAAAGACAGTCAGAATGATTTCATATATGACAGATCTCCTGTGATCATAGCTACAAATGCGTTTGGTATGGGTATCGATAAATCCAATGTCCGATTTGTTATTCATTACAACATGCCGCAGAGCATGGAGAATTACTATCAGGAAGCCGGACGAGCGGGGAGGGACGGTGAACCGTCGCAGTGTATCCTGCTGTTTTCTGCCCAGGATATTATGATAAATAAGTTCCTTCTGGAGAATAAAGATTTTACGGATATTCCAGATGAGGATATTGAGCTGATCAGGCAACGTGATGCTAAAAGGCTTCAGTTCATGGAAGGATATTGCAGAACATCCGGATGCCTTCGCAACTATATCCTTGAATACTTCGGAGAGAAGCGCAATGAGCCTTGTGACAGCTGTGGAAATTGTCATAGAGAGTTTACCGAGATTGATATGACAGAGGATGCCAAGCTGGTCATCAATTGTGTGTGGGAAACAAAGGGCAGATATGGATTGAATATAATTCTTGGTACTCTCCTTGGCGCGAACAGAGCCAGATTAAAGGAACTTGGAATCACTGAATACAAGACATACGGTGCGTTAAAGAGTCGATCTGAATCAGAACTGAGGCTCCTTATCAGCCAGCTGCTTTTGGAGGGATATCTTTACCGGACTGCAGATAAATATAGCGTGATCCGCCTGGGGAATATAGAACCTCTTAAGGAAGCTGGAGCACATGTCCTGATCAGAACATATAAAGACAGAGAACCTGAGAGACAGACTGGAAGCCGCAGCAGGAGAAGTACAGATTCTCTTACTAAAGCCGGATACGAATTATTTGAGATTCTCCGCCAGTTAAGACTGACTATTGCCAGGGAAGAGGGAATGCCACCCTATATTGTCTTCAGTGATAAAACATTGATAGACATGAGCGTCAATGCTCCGCGTGACAGATCGTCTATGCTTGGAGTATCAGGGGTCGGTGAAGCTAAGTATGAGAAATATGGGGAGAGGTTTATTGAGGCTATAACATCCTTTATGGATGAGAATCCCGAATCGGTCACAAGCATCAAAGATGACGATGCTGCAGAAGCAAGGGTTAAGTATGTGAGGAAGCGGAAAAGTCGAAAAGGACCTTTTTATCTTAATCCTGAGGATGAGAATAAGTTCGAATACCGCGATCTTTATCTTTTAGGTGAGATCAAGGACGAACTGAACAGGATTACATCCGGGAATAATGTAAAACACATATTTGGTACGGATATTTATAGATTCCTTACGGAAAAAGGATATGTAGAAGAGCGGAATATCGAAGGCAGATCTGTGCAGGTCCCAACGGAGACCGGACAGACCAAGGGCATTGCTGTTGCTGAACAGACAAGCAAGATAGGCACGGTATATACTGTGCTGAAGTATCCTCCCGAGGTTCAGAAAGAAATTGTTGAGCATTATATAGAAATCCGTGATCAGGCTGCCATGGAAGATGTTGAAGAAAATGCGGCGGAGAATACTTCTTTTAACCGTGCTGCATATAACCGTAAGATGAACAGACCTGATGGAGCCGGGGCATCCTGGTCAGAGGCAGAGGATAAGCAGCTTGATGAAGAGTTTAATTCCGGTATGAAAATTTCAGATATGGCGAAGAGTCACGATCGGACTAATGGAGCAATACGTGCAAGGCTCAGGAAGCATGGGCTGATAGACTGATATGGAGAATTGTTGATGTGTCACAGTTGGATTATATGAAATCTAAAGACCGATGGGCTTACTTGAAACTTAGAATGAAAGATGAAACAGAAAATGAAACAGTTGATAGGCATTTTGCTCAGTATAGCGCTGATGCTGGGGATGCTGCCCGTGATGAGCCTGACGGCGTATGCGGATGGCACAACATATAATCCGGCTTCAACGTATACCGGCTTTGGTGATTTGATTACAAATGACACCGAGGTGACCATTAGTGAGGTGTCCGGGAAAACCTGGTATGTAATTGCCAACGATAATTCAACGGTCACACTGCTGTCAAAAGATAGCTTTGGGAACAAAGCATTATATACGGCAGATAGATTGTCTGTGACTAAGAAAAAAGGAGCAGGCGAGTACTGGTGGCTGCGCTCGCCCGGCACCTATGCTCTTGATGCGGCGTATGTGATCGGCGGGTCCGGGGATGTCGACGTTTATGGTTTCCCTGTCGACACTGAGATCGGTGTCCGCCCCGCTTTAAAGCTCAATCTGTCATCTGTCATCTTCTCATCTGAATCAAATGCATTTTCGTTGCCTGTCCCTGTCACCGGAGTGACTCTGAATCCGTCCACTGCGCAGACTATCACCGTGGGAGATAAAGTTCCCTTTACGGCTTCCATCGAGCCCACCGGCGCTGAGAAGGAATTCAGCCTGACTGTCAAGGCGGGAGAAGAGCCGGGACCTGAACCCGGACCCAAGCCAGAGCCCGGACCGGGACCTGAGCCTTCAGCTGAGATCCAAACCGACTCAACACTGCCGGAGGCAAAACCGGATGAGGAGTTCGATTCATGTATTATAAAGATATATTAGAGTGGCTATGTGCCTGGATTTCAATTTATAAGTAAA
>CAMUZQ010000082.1 GCA_947165275.1 uncultured Lachnospiraceae bacterium
AATGAATCTGTAGCGCTCCTGCCCGGGATTCTCCTTGACACGACTGGCCAAAATATCCAGCAGCTCCTGTTTACCGTTTGGCTCGAGACGTTCTCCCATATCAGCATACTCAAATCCCACAGGTATAGTTACATGAACGTGGCTGTCAATGATGGCCGGCATGATGAATCTGCCACCGAGATCCGTGACCTCGCCCTCATATTCCGAAAGGCCTGACTCATCGCCCACATATACGAATTTGCCATCCTTTACGACAAGAGCCGCCGCCCGGGGATTTTTCTGATCCGATGTAAAGATTTTTGCATTTTTGATTATCTGGTCTGCTTTCATTTTTGTTCTCCTCTCCGATGCGTAGTTTTATATAATGTAATCATAAATAATATATCCGTCAGATACAATAATATTTTGTCAGGAAATATGTCCTGTCCCAATCCACGATCTTCCGCTCTGCTTCCTTTTCAGGATGGATATCAAATTCGTCGAAGATCATCACCTGTTTGTTCTCAAGGTCATAAAGCGGCCACTCATGAGCCTTTCCGTCCGGAGAAATATCCGCAGAAAGCGAGGGATTGCCGGTCTTTGCAAACTGGATCCACATCCTGCGCAGGATCTTTGAGAAGGTCTCGTCGAATCTTCTTCCCGTAATGAGATCCTCCTCAGGATGGTTGAAGACCGTGGAGATCTCTATCGTATGTGCGCAATACATCTTCGGTATGGAGGATTCAGGCGTGAAATAATAGGTATAGGTCCTGCCTCCGGCCATAGTCTGGTTCTCAGCCATACGGAAAAGCGGGGCCTTAAACATGATCTGCTCAAACAGACTCGTTACTGCCGCATAACCAGGCCTGTTATTCTTCGGATCGTTACAGAAGCTTTCCACCAGAGCCTTTTCTTCCTCAGTCAGCTGTGCCATCTTCTTCGCCTTGCGGTCGGCAGCAAATTCGCTGTAGAGTTCCTCACCAAGATTGAATGCAAAATACCCGCCTTCGTCCTTATTGCAGCCCATAAGGATATCTATATCCTTTGCGGCTCCGGAAGCATATGCATCATAGGGGCTTTCAGGCAGGAATTTTCCATCCCTTTCCGCCCATACCCTCAATGCCAGAATACCGGAGGCCTTCACAAGCTCAGCAGGATCTATCTTCTGCAGGTCTGCAACGGTTTTACAGCCAAGTCCGGCCATAAGCTCATCCGTGCAGGCGATGGCCTCCTTCACCGACCGTGTGCAGAAGGGGGAACCGCTCTGGGCGATGACGCGGTGAAAATATCTGTGGGAGCCTTCCACCAGCGGAAGCAGGATAACGCTGGCCGCGCCGGCAGATTCGCCTATTATGGTCACATTATCGGGGTCGCCGCCAAAGAGGGCAATATTCTCATGGATCCATTTCAAAGCCATCATCTGATCCATGAGCCCCAGATTCTGGGTATCCGGATAGTCCTTTCCGTCAGGAAGATGAGACAGATGAAGGAAGCCGAAAACGCCGAGCCGGTACTCAATGGAAACAAAAACAATATCGGGATTCTCCTGTATGTAAGCGGTGCCGTCCTCCCTCGGCTCGGCCGTCGAGCCGATCTCAAAAGCCCCGCCGTGGATCCATACGATGACAGGCTTCTTTGCGTCAGACTTATCATCTGCCTTCCATACGTTCAGATAAAGGCATTCCTCACTCTGGGGATAAAGCGAACCCATCTGCATGACATCCCCGTTCTGCATGGGGATCGTCCCGAAGTAATGAGCCTCATACACACCGTCATCAGGCGCAAACTCCACCGGAGCCTTCCAGCGGTGCTCACCCACCGGCTGGCTGCCCACAAAGGGGATCCCCCTGAAGGCAATGACATCCCCCTCCTTCTGACCGACGAAGGTTCCGTTTATGCACTTGACCGCCAAAGACTCATCGTAATCTCCGCCGGTGATCCTTTTATTCTCACCGTACAGGGCTTCCATACGCTTTCTTGCTTCGTCCATGCTTATCATTTTGTATTCACTCACTTGTTTGTCTCCCTTCGTTATTGAGTGTTATATCTTTCCGGCTTCATTAAAACCAGTAATATTTTGTCAACGGATAGATCCTTTCCCAGTCAACGATCTTCCTGTCTGATTCCTTTTCCGGATGGACATCAAATTCATCAAGGACCATCACCTTCTTATCCTCATGATCGTAGAGAGGCCACTCGTACGCCTTTCCGTCCGGAGAGATATCCGCGGTAAGTGACGGATTGCCGGTCTTTGCAAACCGGATCCACATACCACGCATGATCTTCGTAAAGTTCTCGTCAAATGCCCTTCCTATGTCAGAAGCATTGTCCATATGATTGAATACCACCGGAAGCTCAATGGCATGGCCGCATTTCATTATAGGGACAGCAGCTTCAGGCGTGAAATAATATGTATAGACTCTGCCGCCGGCCTTTGTCTGCTCCTCAGACAGCCTGATGCAGGATGAATTAAACCATATCTGGCTCAATACACGGCTGTCGCTGTCGTAAGCTTCTCCCTTCGCATCCTCCATAAAGCCTGTGACATGTGCCCTTTCATCTTCCGAAAGCTGCGGAAGTCTCCCTGCTATACGGCCATCGGCCCATTTTATGAAATTATCCACTCCGAAGCCGACCACGAAGAAATTCATTTCATCCTTATTGCAGCCAAGAAGGAAATCTATATCCTTTGCAGCGCCATTAGCATAAGCCTCCCAGGGCTCCAGAGGAAGCCAGTTTCCGTCCCTGACCGGTCCCATCCGGAGTGTGATGGCTTTTGAAGCATCAAAAAGCTTCTGCGCATCGACCTTCAGAAAATCGGAGGCTGTTTTGCAGCCGAGGATATCCATCATTTCATTCGTACAGGCAATGGCTTCATCCATGGATCTTGAAAGTGCGGGTGAGCCGCTTTGGGCAATGACCCTCTTAAAATATCCCTGAGAGCCTTTGAGCAGAGGAAGCAGGGTCACGCTTCCGGCACCTGCGGATTCACCCCAGATGGTCACATTATCAGGATCTCCTCCGAAGGCTGCTATATTCTCATGCACCCATTTCAGAGCCTTTAACTGATCCAGGAGTCCCAGGTTCTGAGCGTCCGGGAAATCCTTTCCATCCGGCAGCTGGGAAAGCTGGAAAAAGCCGAAGATACCGAGCCTGTATGCGACGGTAACGACGATCACATCCGGATTCTCCGTAAGAAGACTTGTGCAGTCAAACTCCGGATCCACCGTCCCGCCTGCTTCATAGGCGCCGCCATGGATCCATACCATGACCGGCTTCTTTGCTTCAGACTTGTCATCTGCCTTCCATACGTTCAGATAGAGGCATTCCTCGCTCGGATAAAAAAGCGAACCCGTTTCCAGGGACTCATTCCCATAGCAGCTTTTTGCATTATAATATGCCTCATACACGCCATCATCGGGGATAACATCCACCGGTGCTTTCCAGCGCAGGTCTCCCACAGGCTGGCTGCCTGCAAAGGGGATCCCCCTGTATGCTATGACATTATCTGTTTTTTTGCCGACAAAGGTTCCGTTTATGCACTTGACGGCAAGAGCTTTGTCATAGCTGTCGTCCGTGATCTTCTTATTCTCGCCATACAGCGATCTAAGAAGCTTCCTTGCCTCATCCAGGCTCATCTGCTGCTCTGTGTTCTCACTCATTATCCCCCTCCTTTTTTATACCCTGTATCCATCAGTTATCTGTCATGTCCGTTTCATTTACGGCCGGCTGTATATCCACCTCCGGAAACAGATATAAAGACATATAAGATTATACGAAAAATAACGTTAAAAAACCGTAAAAACGATTTGGAAAAATGCCGTCAAGGGGATATACTTTACCTTGTCGACGCCTGCTGCGAGGCAGTGCGGCATAATGGGATGAAATATGGATAAACAGAAAACCTTAACAAAAAAAAGCCACAGAGCCCTCCGTTCCGTTTCATTCGGGATCATTTGTTTCCTTACGCTTTTTTGCACAGCTGCAGCTTTGAGGAATGACATTTTCAGCAATCCCCTTAAATTTTCACTTTGCATCATTTATATTCTCGGCCTCTTATTTCTTACTGTCCTGTCCGGATACCTGCTCTTAAGGACAGATGAAATAACCGGATCGAAGCGGTATTACGCTCTGTTTCTTATCAATACCTATACAGCTACCTTCTTTTCGGTCCTTTCGATGAGCATGTACAATATCCCGGGACATGCACGGCAGATCACTTTTTTCGGCTCTGTCTGTTATTTTTTTACAATGCTCATCTATCTGACACTGTGGCTTTATCAAAAGCATTTTCTTGAAGAGTCACCGGTGACCCGCGCCGTTACTGTTTTGATCATCATCACCCTTGTGATCTACACCTCAGCCCTCGTCGTCAATCTATTCAGGCCGGTCATCTTTATGATCACCGAGGAGGGGGTGTTTTACTCCGGAGTGACGGACTACTTCAGCGTCATTTCGGGCTTATTCTGTCTTATGCTCCTGAGCATCGCCACCTTCTCCACGAAGCTCAGCCTCAGCCGGAAATTCTCCTTTTTATGCTGTATCTTCACACCGACCCTTTTCGGGATATTGTCCCTGAATCAGGAGATCCTGAGCTGGGGCATCTATATCTGGGGCATAATGAGCTTCACCGTGGTCCTGCCGCTGTGCCTTATCTTCTTCAACGCGCATGATGAGCTTGAAAAGGATGTCGTAATGAAGGAGAATGAACAGACCCGTCTCAGGATCTCAGCGATGATCTCCCAGATGCAGCCTCATTTCCTGTATAATTCGCTGGCCATCATCGCAGCTCTGTGTGAAGAGGATCCCAGGCTTGCCGCAAAAGCAACCAATGCATTTTCGGATTATCTTCGTGAAAATATGGATTTTGCCGACAAAAGCAATCCAATCTCCTTCTCGGAGGAATTAAAACACATAGAAACCTATGTCTGGCTTGAAATGCTCCGTTTTCCGAACAGATTAAATATGGAATATGATATAAAATGCACCTCTTTTCCCATCCCCGCACTGTCGGTACAGCCCATGGTCGAGAATGCGATCAAGCATGGCATATGCAAAAACAAGTCAGGCGGGACAGTGAGGCTGTGTTCCTTTGAAACGGATCAGTTTTACTGTGTCAAGGTCTCTGACGACGGGACCGGATTTGATGTCCAGAAAAAGACAGATGACAACAGGCAGCATCTGGGAATAAAGAATACCCGGTACCGGATCCGGGAGATGATGGGCGGCAGTCTCGATATCAAAAGCCTTCCCGGTGAAGGCACCACAGTAACGATAAAGATCCCCAAAGACCGCGTCTCCAATATGTAAAAAGCCTTGACAACAAACCCGGGATCACGTTAATACTCATTCCCCCTTTCCCTGCTCTACCGCCTTTACTATATCCTTTGATGCCTGTTTTAATGCAAAGGTGTCAAATATAGGCTCATCAGGTAATTTAAGCTCAATGGAAATGAAATGCAGATGCCAGCCGGATGCATTGATGCCATCCATATAATCCGGAAAATAAACGCAGACAAGCGTGCCTCTGACATTTTCAAACTTAAATGCCTTCTGGGTTTTTTCAAGTATGGTCTTAAGATCCACATGTACGGATTCTATACAGTCCATCCTGTCAAATTCCAGCGGATAGCTTACGCTCATCGTGCATACCGTGGAAAAAGGAACGCCTCTGTCCGGCTCTGCCATTACGATATCACCGTTCTCCAGGGCTCTGTAGCATGAACCGTCCAGCACTATCATCTCCCCATCGACATCCGTAAAAGTACCCAGACCTATATTTCCGTGACTGAGCAGCTCCGATACCGATATCACAGCCCTTGAATATCCAAGCAAAAGAGCCTGCAGGGTTGACACCTGATACATCTTGATATCGTTGACAATGTAAACGGCATATCGTAAGATTCTTTCTGATGATCTGACAAGGAAGGCATACGGTTTTTACTATAGAGGAGCCGGTTACTGTCCACCGGATGCGAAGCAAGAGCTGCTGTCAGCACGGTCTGCACCATGGCTTTTGGAAATCCGACAGAGCAGGTCAGATATAAAACTATACTTTTATACAGAGGAGAAAACAAAATGCTATACAACAGCACAAGAGATAAAAATGTAAAGCTTAAGGCCTCTGAAGCCATATTAAAGGGACTGTCCGATGACGGCGGACTCTTTGTCCCGGAGAGCTTCCCTGCTTTGAAAAGCTCCCTGAAAGAGCTCTCAGAGCTTGACTATAAGGATATCGCATATGAGATAATGTCGCTTTTCCTGGATGATCTCACAGGAGATGAGCTGAGGGAATGTATAGATAATGCATATGGCGATAATTTTGACACACCTGATATCGCTCCTATCAGTTATGCTGACGGCTCTTATTATCTTGAGCTCTATCACGGTCCCACCATAGCTTTCAAGGATATGGCCCTGCAGATCCTGCCTCACCTTATGACAGCCTCTGCAAAGAAAAACGGTGTATCAAAGGATATCGTCATTCTTACCGCGACCTCGGGCGATACAGGCAAGGCTGCCATGGCAGGCTTTGCGGATGTCCCCCACACAAAGATCATGGTCTTTTTCCCTCATGGAGGCGTATCCGATGTACAGCGTCTGCAGATGGTGACACAGAAGGGCGGAAATGTATCCGCTGTAAGCGTCGACGGCAACTTTGATGACTGTCAGACAGGTGTGAAGCAGATATTCAATGACGCCTCCTTCAAAGCAGAGCTGGAGGCAGGCGGATATCAGTTTTCAAGCGCAAACTCCATAAATATCGGCCGGCTCATCCCTCAGATCGTCTACTATGTCCATGCCTACTGCAATCTGCTGAAGAATGAAAAGATATCCGACGGAGATAAGGTCAGCATATGCGTCCCTACCGGAAATTTCGGCAATATTCTTGCAGCTTATATCGCAAAGAGGATCGGTCTTCCTGTGGACAGGCTTATCTGCGCATCAAATGTAAATAATGTACTCACCGATTTCTTTAACACAGGCACCTATGACCGGAAAAGAGATTTTCACCTGACCATGAGTCCCTCAATGGATATACTGATCTCCAGCAATCTGGAAAGGCTCATATATCTTATTTCCGGATGTGACGACAAGGCCACTGCTTCCTTTATGTCAGAGCTTTCCTCTGAAGGAAGCTATACCATTACTGAATCAATGAAAGCAGGACTTGATGATTTTATCGCAGGCTATGCCTCAGAGGCTGAAACAGCCTCCGAGATCAAAAGGATCTACGAGGATACCGGCTATGTGATCGATACCCATACTGCCGTCGCCTCCTTCGTGGCTAACAGGCTGAGATCAGAAGGAAAGCTTTCCGATGCGCCTGTGATCATAGCCTCCACCGCCTCACCTTACAAATTTGCCCGGAGCATCGTAAATGCCATAAAGGGCAGCAGCAATACCGGCCGGAGTGATCTTGAAATGATCGATGATCTCAAAACCCTCACTGACCTGCCTGAGCCTGAGGCTGTAAAAGAAATCCGCCATGCCGCTGTACGGCACGACGGTCATATTGCAATAGATGAGATGAAGGATACCGTGAGAGCTTTTCTGAAATAAGGAACAGTCACGGTAACTGATCCTAAGCTTTCTGACGCAGCAATCGGGAAATCAGCCGGGCAAAAGTGTAAAGTTATTCTGTAACAGTTCCAAAGGGTCGAAAAAAAAAGATATAAAAGAAACATAAAGAAAGCGGATGTTACATATTCGCTTTTTCTCTTAATACCCTCTCTATGATCGAAGTGATCTGCTCCAGTGTCGCGGGCTTTTGCAGGAAATCCCTGGCTCCGGTCTTTACAGCTTCCCTTATATGCATCTGGGTACCGACAGAGGATACCATGATAGCCGTAGCATCCGGATCAAAGGCCATTACCTCCTTAAGCGAGGTTATGCCATCCTTGACAGGCATGACAACATCGAGAAAGATGACATCAGGATGCTCAGCCTTATATGTATCTACTGCCGACTGCCCGTCCGAAACCTGAAGGATATTTTCTATACCGCATTTTCTGAGGTTTGAAGCAAGATTCTTTCTGGCAAGAACAGAATCATCGCAAACCAGGATTTTTAACTCTTTCGCTTTCATGAATTATATCATATACTATGTTGTAGTTTTTTTCAATCTTTATACTGGTTAATTCTGCAGAGGAGAAGCATATGAACAACATGGATACTTTTATGAACGCGATAATATTTATTGCCGGAGGCTATCTTATATATTCCGCATATATGATGAAAACAAAGGGAGTGGTCGCTTCTGCCCTTCTGGGAAGGGATATCGACTGGGATCATGCAAAGGAAGAGAATAAAGCTGCTTATATAAAAGTAATGTTTCCTGCAAATATGATCATGGGGCTCATCATGATCGCAACCGCAGCTGTTTTCACCTTTGGAAGCAGCCTCGGATTAGACGGCATCGGAGAGACTGCGGCCGTCATCGTGTCTCTCCTCTTCTGTGTCATCTACGGCACTGTCCTGATGCATGCCCAGAATAAATACCTTAAATGATCAGTCCCTCTCCTCCATGCTGATATAATCCCTGACAGGCTGAGCGCTCTTGAAGGCAGGGCGGATTATCTTTCCGTTATTGGAAAGCTCTTCTATCCTGTGTGCACTCCATCCGGATATGCGCGCGCAGGCAAAGATCGGAGTATATAATTCCGGAGGAAGATCAAGCATCTGATAAACAAAGCCCGAATAAAAGTCCACATTGGCACATACGCCCTTGTATATGGGACGTCTCTTGGCTATTTCCTTCGGCGCAAGCCTCTCCACCAGATCATAGAGTGCAAATTCCTTTTCCAGGCCCTTCTCATGGGCAAGCCTCTCCACGAAGGACTTGAAGATCACCTCTCTGGGATCCGACAGGGAGTATACGGCATGGCCTACTCCATATATGAGTCCCTTATTATCAAAGGCCTTTTTATCGAGGATATCAGCGAGATATCTGCTGACCTCCTCTTCGTCCGTCCAGTCCTTTATCTCGCGCTTCATCGTGGCAAACATCTCGACAACCTTGACATTCGCCCCGCCGTGCCTGGGTCCTTTCAGTGAACCGAGAGATGCCGCAACGGATGAATAAGTATCAGTTCCGGTAGAGGTTACAACATGGGTGGTAAAGGTGGAATTATTTCCTCCGCCGTGATCCGCATGAAGTATCAGCGCGATATCAAGCACCTTTGCCTCGAGCTCAGTGTAATGACTGTCCGGCCTGAGTATATAGAGCAGGTTCTCCGCAAGTGAAAGCTCAGGATTAGGCATATGGATATAGAGGCTTTCATTCTTCTGATAATGTGCATATGCCTGATATGAATATACCGAGAGCATCGGAAAGATGGAGATAAGCTGAAGGCTCTGCCTCAATACATTCGGGATGGAGATATCCTCTGCCGCATTGTCATATGAATAAAGAGTGAGAACTGATCTCGCCAGAGTATTCATCATATTTGAGCTTGGCGCCTTCATGATCACGTCTCTGACGAAGTTTTTGGGAAGAGCCCTGTAGCGGGCAAGTATTCCCATGAAATCCTTAAGCTCTTTCCTGTTCGGGAGCTTGTCAAAAAGAAGCAGGTATGTTATCTCCTCAAAGCCGAAATCATTCCTGACGCTTATCCCCTTCACAAGATCCTTGACGTCATAGCCTCTGTAATACAGCGTGCCGTCTACTGGCACCGCCTCTCCGTCTATTATATCAACTGCATGCACATCGGATATATGCGTCAGTCCGGCAAGAACTCCCCTCCCCTTTAAGTCTCGAAGTCCTCTCTTAACATCCCATTTCTTATACAGCTCAGAATCGATGAGCGTGGACTGATAAGCCTTCTCAGCGAGTACTTTTATTTCCGGTGTGATCTCGGAGAAATCAATCCCGTTAGTTGTTACCGTCATCACTAAACCTTTCATTCTATAATAATTTACATAATTCCTCTGTATTATACAGGAAAAAACACGATCTTCGCAACAGATATACTTGAATCATGCGTAAACAAAAAATTAACGCTTTGTTAACATTTATTTATGCAGTTTGAGTGGATAATCTCCTGAGTTCCGAAGTTTAATATAGCACTAATAATCCGCAAGCCCTTGTGGCATGCGGTCTTTTTTTGTCAATATTTTGTATTTACTCTGAAACACAACCTACCGGATAGCCAGAAAAGCGCAGATTGCCCCTATGAAACTCTTTACGTGAAATATAAGCTTGATTGAAAATCTTATGCGGCAACAACAGGGGATTCCCAACCAAGCGCTTTTAACTTTTTGAGGTACGCATTGATCTTGCGTTCCTTGTTGAACTGATTGTAATAATCAGCCCCGAGATCCTTGAAAACTACGCCATCCTTGAGGATATGATATATCGCAACAAGCAGGGAATGAGCTACTGCAACATATGCACGTTTCTTGCCTCTATGGGCACTGATCCTCATGAATTGTGCATAGAA
>CAMUZQ010000083.1 GCA_947165275.1 uncultured Lachnospiraceae bacterium
GAAAACCTCAAGAGAGGTTGAATATGCAGGCTATATTCCAAAGAGGGGAAGGAAGAATAAGCTTAAGGGAGGAAATGTCCTTCCCGAGTATGGCCCGGGTATCAAGGCGAAGAAGAGGAAGCCGGGTTCCAAACCCATAATGCCCGCAGAGCCTTTGAAAACTGAGAAGGGGAAAAAGGCCGAGACGAAAACTGCGGCGAAAACCACGACTGCACCAAAGACCACGACTGCGCCTAAGACCACGTCCGCTGAGCCTGTGACCCGGACTGCAAAGAAAGCCGTCAGTAAATTCAAGCCTGAAAAACCCATCGAGATCGAAGAGAAGCTGGCCGGAAAGATCCCTAAGAAAGGGAAATACCTGATCAAGGATGATAATTGGCTCACTTATTGTGCAGAGCAGGCAGGATCGGCTGATGAGCAGCTTGAGCATATATATGCTGCAAGGCGTCTAATGGAATATCTGGGAGAGGAAAAGCTCTCAATGGATATACAGCCCGTAAATCTGAAGGATGAAAAAGGAGGTCTGCATAAGGGCGTACGGTATAAGAATATCGAAGCAGAAAATTACTCTGATTATGCATCGATCAGATTTCTGGTTGAAGATGATAATAAAAAAAAGAACAAGAACAAAAGAAAGGCCGGTATTGAGTATTCGACCAATGCCCTCCGGCAGTTGTCCAAAATACAGCTGATCAATGCGCTTTCAGGAAACAATAATTTCGATCCTGAAAAGGATTTGATGTTTACCTATGTGAAAAAGGAATATCAGGGAAAAAACCTGTATTGCATAACGTCAGTTCTTATGAAACCGAGTTATTCGGCTTTTAATCCCCTGAAGGGAGGAGACCTTAACAGGAAAAACGGAACGCTTCCTTCCTTTAAGACTCTGTCGCTTCCTGTCCTGGATCAGGGATTTACGGACGCCATCCTGAATATGAAGGCAGAGGATTTCAAAAAGATCGCAGGAGAAAGACTGAATGAAAATGATCTGAAGGCTTTCGAAGAAAGACTCGAATTCCTTAAGGGGAAGCTAAATGATATAAAGAAGACGGACGCGCAGAAGGCGCCGAAGGATCGTATCATATTCGGTGATGAAGACGGGGATAATAAAGAAAAGCTTATCGGACTCGAAAAAAGGCTGAATAAAAAGAACGCCGGCTTTTTCCCGGGATTTATGGATAAGCAGAAGGTGGAAGGTGTCCCGGCGAAGGATAATCTGGACGAGAATGGACAGAATATAGAGGATTACTATGAGAAGATCTACAATACCCTTAAGGCAAGGTTGAAAAGTGAAAAGACTCCCAGAGATAAAATGCTGGTTTTGACCAGAATGGCCGGTATGTCCTTCTCAAAGGTGATCTCCGGGGATAATACAACAAAGGAAGGTCTTCTGGGGGAAGCTGTGTCACGTGTGTTTGATGAGATGCTCAGTGCCGAGATCTTACGGGCATATTTCGAGGAGAAAGCCCGTCTGGCTCACGTTATCATAGACAAGTATCAGAAGCTTTCAAAGAGTATATCGGCGAAAGACATACCGCAGAGTTTTAAGAGCAGGAATAAGGATCCCAAACTGGATGAAAAGCTTAGGCAGATATATATTTACAGTCTTATGCAGCGTGAAGCGGTAAATGAGCTTAAGGTTTACAAAATGATAGAAAGCTTGTTCACCTTGAGCGTAGGGGCAGGTTTTACAAATCGTACAGGTGATATGGATCTTGATAGTCCGTTTGCTGTCTTAAACAGAATTTCCAGTGAATACCCGGAGGAACTGACTTTTTTGTCAGATAATGAGAAAGTGCTGCAGCGTATATCCAGTTTTGCTGAGACAGATTATGATAAGCTGGGTCTGGATCCAAAGCTGCAGGATAGTCAGAAAGAAGCCTGGGATGAAATAGACCGGAAAGAATACCTTAAATTTGCAGAGGAAACCTTTGACGATGAGTTTCTGAATAAGGAGGGCATAGAGCGCGTATCCTACAGGACCATAGGAGTCGATGCACAGAAGAGTATCAATTCAAGAGCCAAGAGGACTCCCGAGATGAAGGCCGTGGTCAGAAATATCGAGGCTCTGCAGGCCTTCCTCGGGGGAGAAATGCCTCCTGTAGGAGCTGAAAATGCCGAAAAGGAGCTGGACGGGGCTGTCCTTGTGGCGGTCAGTCTCTATAACAGACTCTCTGAAAGCATAGGTGCATGCCTGGTAAATAAAAAAGGCTATGGCGGGGATGCCATGTTGAAGTCAATGCTGGAGAGCCTTCTGGAACGTTGCTCCGAGGAGAGCGTCTGTCTGCGACAGGCTGTCATCGGATACCGTGAAGCAGTAGAGGCCGGCAGCATAGAAACAGGCAGTAAGATGACCTGGGAGGATCCCATAAAGTATATGCTGTCCATGTTCTACGATCTGGACAAAACCGATGAGCAGGGAAAGAAAATGATCGAGACCGATACCGGCGGCGGCAGCTCATCCTCCATCATCTTTATGAAATATGCAAAAGGCAGCAGCGCGGTAAGCACCGCTTCCGACAAGCTTATGTCCGAATACCACGGGAAGGATAAGAGCCGCAGGAAGGAAAAGAATGTAATATTCAAGCCGGAGAACGAATTAAAAGGCTCCATAAAGCTTGAGTCTCTGGCAGTCCAGGCAATAGACGGGATTGATTTCAGCAAATACGGAGAGATCAGCAAGGAAGAGACAAAACGTCTGAAGGCCGAGATTAAAAATGCTGTCCATATCGATATTGTGGCTTTGGAGAGATTGAATGTTGAAGCAGCATTACAGCCCTACAGAAATGAGAAGGGGGCCGACAAGTTTATGGAGGACATGGAGGCCGATCTGGCAATGGTGAACGGCAAATTCATCGAGGGAAAGGATATGACGGTATGGCACCGCCTGAGGAATGTATATGCTGATAAAAAGAATGAAAAATATCACCGGCATATAGCAGAAGCGCTGCGCAGCGTGGCAAGGCTTGAATTCCAGAGGAACCTTGCGCTGAATGATGCAGAGATACCTTCAGGCAATCTGCTGGCAGTAAGGAATGTGGCCACGAGCCGCCTTGCGACCTTCCTTGGCATACAGGATATCATCTGCGACTCGAGAAATGCCTACATCAAAAGTCAGGGAAAGATGAAGGGCGGCATCGTCATGGAGCATTCCGGCGGAAAAGAAGCGTTCGATCTGTATAACATGTCGAAAGAGAATAATAAGAATCTATTTTACTCGGATAATGCCATAGGCGATCTGTTTAAGCTTCAGATCTTTGACGCGCTGTGCGGGCAGATCGACAGGAATGATGCGAATATCCACTTTACTTATCATCTGGACAAGAAGAAAAATGCCTATGTTCTGGACAAGATGAAGGCTCTTGACAGCGATATGAGCTTTGGTCTGGTAGGTCATGAAACCCTTAAAGAAGGTTATAACCGTCTCGTTGCTGTGGATGAGAAGAGCGTGATGGGGCTTCCCATTGATCTGCTGAACAAGCTGATGATAATGCCCCAAGAGTTCATTAACAATATCCTCTGGGATATTCTTGAGCCGCAGGAGATGCTTATGGTGGGTGAGAGGCTGAAAGTCATCAGAAACGTTGTATCCGGTCTTGTAAATAAGGGAATACTTACACGGGACAAAAAAACCGGCAGATATTCCTATACGAAAAAGGATTATCAGGATGATAAGCTGAGGCAGTTTTTAATGCTCAAGGAGTATGAAAAGGACAGGGAAGCAAAGATCAAGCCTCTCAGGAAGAAATACGGAGAAGAGGCAAAGAACCTGGTAAAGCTGAGGGATTTCTCATATTTCATCAATTCGCATATGTTCTCCGCAGGAGGTGCGGATGAATTGATACAGAGGAGAAGGGCAGAGCTGGCACAGGGGAAAAAATAAGGGCGTAGCTCAAACAGGGTAATAATTGACCATCAAGAGGATTTTACAGATTATGGATGGATTGAATTTCTTTCAGATAAAAAAGGATATGGCGGATGAGGCTAGGGGATTTCTCTTGCCGGAGGTTATTGACTCGCTTAAGGCGGGACTTCCGGTGCTGGCATTCGGAGCCGATGTCAATGGAGCCGTAGTAGGAGCGCTGGGAGGTGCACTGGACGGGGAGATCTTCGATATAGTTTCGTTTTTTGTGACTCCCGCGGCAAGGAAGGAAGGAGTGGGGACCGCTCTCATTGAAATGCTCAAGGAGCTTCTGGAGGAAAAGGACGGGGGAGTAAGGACCACTGCGATACGTGCGTCCTATACGGAGCAGAGCAGGGACAACAGGACTCTGGAGCCGTTCTTTCTGGCAGCGGGCTTCAAGGTGGACAGGATACTCTATCCCATGTATTACATTTCGCCTGTAAAGAAGGGCGTGACAAAGATGCACGCCATCAGGGGGCATAATTTCAGATTGAATTCCTTTGCGGAGGTTCCGGAGCAGGTCCTTGACCTGGCGGAGAAGGAGGCAAGACTTGAAGGCTACCCTCTGCCGGAGCTCGGCTTTCATTCACCGGCTGTGAACAGGGATTTGAGCTTCTGTATCCAGGAGTACGGAAAGGTAGTTGCGTATACTGTGGCTGAGCATGTGGATGAGGGGATCGTCAATCTTGCGGCGCTTCATTCATCATTGTCTGACCGTAAGATCACTATGACTATGCTGGCTGTACAGCTTACGGGGATAAAGGAAAAGTACAGGAGGGATGTGGTGGCTGCCATGTTTGCGGTGGATGAAACTACGCAGGACATCATCCTTGAGCTTTTCCCCGATGCAACCCCATCCTCAAAAACATTTATCATATAAAGGGGGATGATAATAATATGGGTAAATTAGAACAATACGCGCAGAAGAATACAAAGATAGAAAGAGAGCCGGTCTACGATCAGGAGAAGTCACACATCCTGCAGCAAAATGACTTCGTTCAGCCACTGTCCGGAAATGAGCTCGTTGACAAATACCAGAAAAGGATACAGGGGGATACGACCTTTGAGGATCGTACCAGGTATTATTTTGAGGATTATCATCTCCTGGATGCGAAGGTCAAACGATACCGGAATATGGCGAATGATGATCAGAGACTTGGGGAATACTCCAATACGTTTGACCATTATAAAGCCAATAAACGTAAGGGCTTTGCAAATGCGGCAGCAGATAATTTTGAGGCAGCCTCAAAGCTTGCCCTGTCCCTTGATGAGAATAAGACAAAAGGATTCGCACTCTATCAGCACAGGGAAAAGATCATGCGTCTGCGCATGAGCGGAATGGAGAACGCGGCAAAGGCAAAGTCCGTGAGCGATGATGATGAGGCATACAGGATATTAAAGGGAAAGCTTTCATGCTTAAGCATATTAAAGGATCAGCTTGAGGTCATGGGGCAGGACGAGAGTCTGTCCCCGCAGGAGGCCGCAAAGTTTGCGGAAGCAAAAGCCAGGATAGACAGCGAGCTGGAGGGTGTAAAAAACAAGCTCATGTCCAGGGAAAAGATACATGTAAAGACATGGGAGCGGGAAAACGGTATTAATGATGATTCCATCAAGACAAAGCTTCGGACAGAGAAAAGGACACATCCCCATGTCAATGCCGAGGCGTTGAAGATAGTCGGGACCATGAATACATTAATGGCCGAAGGAAAACGTCCGGAATATTCTACTGCCTACAACAATATGGAGAAGAAGCATTCCGCTTTCAGGAATATAGAACAATATGGGGGAGGGGCTCACAGCAGGATCCTCCTGCAGCCATGCCGTGCCGTCATGCGTGACAGAAACGGGCTGCCGGTCAGCGATACCGAACGCAGAAAAGAGGAGTGGAACAAGAAGTGGCTGAACGCCGTGGGAAGCGATGACAGCGAGACCATCAATTCGATGCTGAAGGAAAGCTATGAACGCTTCGAGAAAATGGAATTCCCTACGCCTGAAGAGCTCAGGACTAAAGGAATAATGTATTTCTATAAAAAAGATCCCGTCGCCTTCTATGAAATGATGCGTTTTTCCGGTACGGTTGGTAATATGGTTGAGGCTAATGACTTTGCAAAGGAATATCATGACAGTCATGAGACCTTCAGAAAAAAAGTTAAGCTTGCTGCCATTATGAGCACAATGTTCACGATTGAGTTGAATAAGAGCAAGTACATGATCGATGCGACCACTAAGGACAGTGAATATCTGA
The DNA here is from genome assembly GCA_947165275.1 of uncultured Lachnospiraceae bacterium. Lineage (GTDB taxonomy): Bacteria > Bacillota > Clostridia > Lachnospirales > Lachnospiraceae > NK4A144. The sequence goes on from CAMUZQ010000083.1 coordinate 6,150, forward strand.
TCATGGATATAAAGACTGAGGCACAGTATAACTCGCTTAAACGGGATGATGCAGACCATACGGCGGCCATTCAGGATAATCTTGATCAGTATGCTCAAAATCATCAGGAGATACAGGACGCCTACAAGGCTGTCAAAACACGGGATATGAAAAAGGCCGAGGAGCATACCGACACGGTCACGGACATGAAGGGAGAGCTGAAGCAGACAATAAATGAACTCAAAAAGGCAAAAGCCAGATCCGGAAAGACCATCAGCGCTGAGCTTGAGGAGCTTGATAAGGCTATAGCCCTGCTTGATAATGGAATGCGCAAGCAGATCCCCCTTGCGGAAACGGCAAACAGGGAGGAGGGCTTTGATTATACTATCCTGATGATCGAAGCATTGTATAACAGGATCAGCAGGAACGTAGATAAATGCCTCAGCAAAAGCAGTAACTACAAGGGTCTGAAGCATGGCAAGCTTATGCTGGAGAAGCTGAAGCGGCAGTGTGCGGCAGAGATCGGTGCTTTTCGCGGTGCCGCCATAGAATACAGAAGAGCGATCCAGGAAGGAAGCATCGGACCCTTCGGTAAAGGTCATGAACCCACATGGCGTGATGCCTTAAATTATACGAGATCCGTGATATATGATCTTGATAAAAAGGGTGAAGGGGAGCTGATGCACAAGGAAGACTCCGGAAATAACACCAATGTTATTTTCATTGAGAATATTACAGCCAGGAAGGTAAAGAGCGCAAAGGAAGTCCAGAAGGAGCTTCATGGCAGGCAGAAGCAGAAGATAAAGGTGGTATTCCGGGATGACGATACCCAGAGATCGGATACGATTGATGAAATGATAGGGGCGGTCATAAACGGCGTTAAATTCGATATTGAAGATAAGGCGCTGGAAGTCAGGCTCCGCAAGGATCTGATAAAGGCTGCCCAAAAGGACAGAAAGGCAAACGGCTATGATGATTTCAAGGAAAATATTGAGGCAGTAAAGGATAGTGAGACCGCTTTCGCGGCGCGTATGATAAAAGACAAAAATATCAAAGCCGGTGCGAAAGGGAAAAAGGGGGATACCGGGGAATTAAGCATATTCAGGAATCTGTACAATCTGTTTTACAAGCAGGAATATCGGGCGTACGCAGGAGAGATAAGCCATGCGATGAAGGAGCTCGGAAGGGCGATTTTCCACAGGTCAATGGCAGAAGGAAATGCCAGGATAAAGGATGGCAGGAATATCTCCAACCGTAATATCGCCACCAGCCGTATGGCAACCCTGCTCGGCATCGAAAATCTGGTATGCGATTCCAGAAGCGCCTATATCCGCAGAAAAGGAAAGCTCAGAAAAGGCGTAGTCATGGAAAACTCCGGGGGAAAAGATGGCGGGGAACTGATAAATAAGGCCAGAGAGGAGAATAAGAAGATAAAATATTCCGACGAAGCCATTAACCAGCTGTTTACTATTCAGATGTTTGACACATTGTGCGGTCAGATAGACAGGAACCACAGGAATTTTCACTTTGAGCACAAGGTCGAGGGAGATACCTATATTCTGACAAACGTCAAGTGTATTGATAACGATATGTCCTTCGGAAACAAAACGGATATTACTGAGGATTTTAACCAGCTGAGGGCTGTCAGCGAGAGAAATCTTAAGGCGCTCCCCATTGAAATGCTGAACCGTTTCATGGGGCTGATGCCTGTGAATTTCGAGTCGATCCTGGGAGACCTTCTGGAAAAGGATGAGATCGAGGCCCTTACGGAAAGACTGAATATCATCAAGGATGCTGTCAGGGATATGGAGAAAAAAGGGATACTTGAGATGTACCGCGGCCAGTACAGATATGCAAATGAGGATATGCGGGATGACAAGCTGCGCCAGCTTCAGGTTCTGAAGGAGCTCAGTGATGAAGCGAGAAAGAACTTCGAGGGACAGATAGAGGATAGATTCGGATTTATTAACGATGACATGCACAAGCTTTCCGTATTTCATGAGTCGATAATAAGAGGCGAAAAGGACGTAGATGAAGGAGAAGTCCTTGACAGGATGATAAAGGAGAGAAAAGAAGAGCTTGCCCTAATAAAATCCGGTAAGAAGATCGAAAAGAAGAAGGCTCCTAAGCTGGACGAGATCGATACATCCACAAAGCCGGTCGTAATAAAGCAGGATAACAGCAAGAAAGAAGATAAGAAAAAGGGAGATAAGAAGAAGGCTCCCAGGCTGGATGAGATCGACACATCCTCAAAGCCGAGCATAATAAAGCAGGATAGCATAAAAAAAGAAGATAAGAAAAAGGAAGAGAAGAAATCAGGGAAGAAGGAACAGGGTAATAAGACCAGGAAGGATTCTCTTTCGAAATTTGAGATCGAGCAGATAAAGCAGATTGAAAAGATGCAAAAGAAGCAGGTTTTGCAGGAGCAGCAGGAGCAGGTGCGGCTTGAAAATCTTTACAGGAAGTCCAAGGGCACACAGATCAAGCTGAACAGCCGCTATGACTATCAGGGAATAAACAACTGCTTTGCCTGCTCCGGAACCGCGCTTCTGAATCATTTCATAGCAAAAAACAGGAAGCTTAAGCCGGGTGAAAAAGCAAGGCAGTACAATCAGTACGATATGAGAAATATCAATCCGGATGAATATGTTAAGTCGTATGAGGAATCCAGGAACCAGTTTATATCAAGATCCGGATATAATAATGCGGTCAGTAACATGAAATCACGCGTCGGAAACGGCACCTCGGGATTTATGGATATTTTTGAAATGGGTGATTTCTTCTTCAGGGAAGAAAAGGATCTGATGATCCATCAGCAGAAGATCGAGGTCGCATATGATAATAAAACCATGTATGAAGCACAGAAAAGCGACTTTGTGAAGCAGGTAAAGGCGGTGCTTGATTCGGGAGATCCTGTTGCAATGTTTGAACAGAATCATTACGTGACCATCACGGGAATAAAGGGTAATATCGTGGAATATATGGATTCCAGGGATGATACCAAGGTGGAGGGGACGGAGGTAACTAAACCGAAGTATGCCACAGTAGATGAGCTCTTTTCGAGGAAGCGGGCCGGAGCCACTATAGGTATCACCTGGCTTAGCAAACTCGAGGATCCGAAGGATATCGTAAAGAAATTCAAATATGTGAGCCACAACGGGAAGGAGTTTTATTCCACGGATAAAGGAGGGGGCACATTCGATCTGTTGCATAAGCACGGCGTGGCCGGAATGAAGCAGCTGAAGAACGGGATCACCTATGATATCTATGTTCCGAAAAATATGACCCCTATATCAAAGACGGGATCCGGTATGAATATTATCATAGAGGAAGAGGAGGATGAAAAGGAAGAGATAATCGAAAAGCACAACATCATAGAAGAGTCTTCAGAGATTAAGAAAACTAAGACAAAGAAAACCGAGACTATAAGTGAGAATGATGTTGAGGTAAAAATCGAAAACAAATCCTATGAAGAGTTGAAAAAGCTTGATCCGGCCGTCACAAAGAAAGGTTTTATCGCAATTAAGGAATACCGGAAATTTTCGGATTATTTATACAACAACAGAGAACTTCAGGCGGAGTTTAGGAAGGCAGCGAAAAACACCCCCGAATGGTGCCATTCACTGGACAGAGATGCCGGTTATGTAATGAGATTTGTTAATCTGGATAAGGACGGCAAGCCTGCCACAAAGGAGGATATGGCAAACCATGAATGGAATATAAAGTGGCTTAAAGCCTGGCAGAAGAATGACCCAAAGTCCCTTCAGACAAGGGAGGATATGGTCGCAGAGCAGATGGGGCATGTTATGGACGGATTCCCGTTCCCCAAAGAGCCTACACAAAAAATGCTTAAAGATAGTAAAGCCTTTACGAAGCATATTGAAAGCTGGATCGAAAACACTCTGTTGAAAGAGGGTAATTTCCAATACATTGCGTTTTTGAACTCATGTCCATTAGCATATGATACATTAAAGAATATTATGCCCGGGTTAAAGGAGTATGCTAAAAACAATGAAGCGCTGATTCTTAAAGATGATATAGCTACTGCGCTGTTCAGCTATGCAAAGGCTTACCTTGTAAAAAAATATCATATTGATCTGGATAAAGGGGTGATTGTCCGGTTTTCGAAAGATAAAAACGGAGGGTTCAAGGGAGCCAATGAAATGTTCCGCCAGACGTACATAAGCACTCTTATGTCATACTATAACACCTATTTGGGCCTTGACAGGAAAAAAGCAGAAGTTCCGTACAAAAAGGCGCCAATTACG
>CAMUZQ010000084.1 GCA_947165275.1 uncultured Lachnospiraceae bacterium
CACCCCAAAGAATATTATTGAGGAGGTTCAAAATTATGTCAGAAGATTTTGGACAAATGTTGGATGAAACATTCAAAACCATTCACACAGGGGAGATCGTTGAAGGAACGGTCATAGATGTGAAACCAGACGAGATCATATTGAATATCGGATATAAATCCGAGGGTATCATTACCAAGAATGAGTACTCTAATGATGTGTCGATTGATCTTACCGAGGCGGTACATCCCGGTGACAAGATGGAAGCCAAGGTGTTAAAACTGAATGACGGAGACGGACAGGTTCTGCTTACCTATAAGAGACTGGCGCAGGATCGCGGGAACAAGAGACTTGAAGAGGCTTTTGAGAATCAGGAGGTTCTCAAGGGCAAGGTAGTAAGGGTTCTCGACGGAGGTCTCTCCGCAGTGGTTGAGGATTCAAGGGTGTTTATTCCCGCAAGTCTTGTATCGGATACCTTTGAGAAGGATCTTTCCAAATATCTTGATCAGGAGATCGAATTCAAGATAACCGAATTCAATCCCAAGAGACGCAGGATCATAGGTGACAGGAAGGTTCTCGTCAAGGCTGAGAATGAAGAGAAGAGAAAAGAGCTCTTTGAAAGGATCAGCATAGGCGACATAGTTGACGGAGTTGTTAAGAATATCACCGATTTCGGCTGTTTCATAGATCTTGGCGGCGTAGACGGACTCCTTCATATTTCGGAGATGTCATGGGGACATATCGATTCACCGAAGAATGTTTTCAAGGTGGGTGAGGAAGTAAAGGTCATCATAAAGGACATCAACGGAAGCAAGATAGCTCTTTCGAGGAAGTTCGAGGATGAGAATCCCTGGAAGGGCGCGGCAGAGAAATATGCTGTAGGAAATGTTGTGACCGGAAAGGTTGCCAGGATGACGGATTTCGGAGCGTTTGTAGAGCTGGAGCCCGGTATCGATGCCCTGCTTCATGTTTCTCAGATTTCCAGAGAGCATATCAATAAGCCTTCGGATGTATTGAAGAGGGGCGATGCGGTTACAGCTAAGATCGTTGATTTCGATGAAGCAAATAAAAAGATAAGTCTTTCGGTAAAAGCCATGCTGCCTGATACGGATGAGCCGATTAATGGCGATTCTGCTGCAGACACGGCAGAGGAAGCACCGGCTGATACATCTGCTGAAGAAGAGTAAATAAAAAAACAGGCCGGAGCTTGGTAAAGGCTCCGGCTTTTTTATAAAAAACAGGAAAAGAGGGCTTGTTATGAAGGACACGTATACCGATTTCAAGGCAGAGATCATGAAAATGACAAAGATCGATCTGAATTCCTACAAGGAAGCGCAGATGAAGCGCAGGATCGATTCTCTTATTCAAAAAAGAGGTATAAAGGGATATCCCAATTATGTCAATGCATTAAAGACTGATACGGAGGTCTTTGATGAATTCATAAACTATATCACGATAAATGTTTCGGAATTTTACAGGAATCCGGACCAGTGGGAGCTTATGGACAAGCAGTTCATACCTGATCTTGTCAACAGATTCGGAAAGAGATTAAAGGTCTGGAGTGCGGCATGTTCTACAGGTGATGAGCCTTATTCTCTTGTTATGGCGCTGTCAAGGCATATCCCGATGAATCAGATAAAGATATATGCCACCGATCTCGACAAGACGGTCATGGCGAAGGCGAAGGTCGGACTTTACAATGCAAAGAGCATTTCAGGCGTGCCGGCTGATTTCAAGAAGAAGTATTTCACTCAGGTAGGTCCTTCATTCCAGATCTCCGATGAGATAAAGAGTCATGTGGAATTTCATGAGCACAACCTTTTGAAGGACGTCTATCAGAAAAATTATGATTTCATCATCTGCCGTAATGTCCTTATATATTTCACAGAGGAAGCAAAGAATGAGGTGTTTAAGAAATTCTCTGACAGCCTTAAGCCGGGAGGACTTTTATTCATCGGCTCCACGGAGCAGATCATGAATTATAAGGATATAGGTCTTAAAAGAGAGAATTCCTTCTATTACAGGAAGGAAGCATAAAAGCTTAAGACAGGGAAGCTCAAAGCTCCTGCAATATCATGCTCATAAGATGACCCGCGTAGCGTCTGAAGACCTCCGGGTCATTTTTGACCTTGTCTGTCAGTTCAAAATACATTGTACGGTCTTCATATGCATACTTAAAGACGGGGGTGACTATAGTATCCCATTGCGGCAGAAACTGAGATCTGACCCTGACATAGCAGTTTTCGGGCCGGGCCTGCTCCCTGCGGCTCCTGTCCGTGTATTGAGAGGTGGATTTGTGCATGGCACGATCCTCAAGAGGAAGATAGTAATAATTATTATGATCCGGATAGAAATATCTCAATATACCTGTGAAGACAGCTACCCTTATTTTTCCCTTGCAGCCTCCCAGCATCAGATAGCAGTCTGAAAAACCGCATGATACGGGGGCCGGAACCGGAGTGTCATAGGTGAATTCAATTATCAGCTCCGTACGGAGCTTTCCCTGATAATCCCTGTAATTATTCTTGACAGCTCTTTCGGGACGGATCCTCCCGTTCAGGACATCGGGATAGGAGATGAGAGGCAGCAGTGCTGCAAGACCTGTCACATCATCATGATTATGCCTGAGAAGCAGATCAAGGCAGACCTTGTTCCTTTCGGCGATATAATTGCCGTAGAGAGCTATGAGCTCTTTTCCGCTTTTTTTGTCGGTGCGCTTTATACCGAGAAACTTCTCCAGCGTTTTCTGCTTCATGTCAGGCAGCGCCAGAAGCTTTTTGTAGGGCTGGATCCTCTTGTACAGATCTATTCCGTGCTTTTCTGCAAAGGCAAGGTCTATGCCGTAGGCAAAGGAGCGCTTTTCAAGAAAGGGAATATCAAATCTGTTTCCGTTGAAGGTGATCATCGTATCGAAATCCTTCAGATACTCGGAAAAAGCGGTAAGGATATCCTTTTCCTCCGAGTTGTCGTCTGCAAAGAACTGCCGTATATAGAGCCTGTCTTCACGGAAGGAGGCTGTACCTATCATAAACACCTCCGCGCTCACGGGTGAAAGACCGGTGGTCTCGATATCAATAAAAAGGATCCCGGATGGATCCGAGAGCTTTTCGACAGGATATTTTATTATAAGATTTTTTTCTACGTATTCGAATATCTGCATTGCTTTTGACCGCTGTTATCTAAATTATTATAATATAGTTATGGATTAATTCAAGGTGATAAAAAGATTATTATCCATAATGATATCTGAGGTAAGAAATGTCGATGTTTGATGATGATTCATATAATGAGGGCGTAAATGTAGGAAAGCGGATAGTGCTTGGCTCTATCCTGGCTTCTCTGGCAGTGCTTGGCATACTGGCCGGTACAGTGGCCATGAATAATAAAAAGCAGCCATCAAAAAATGATAATAATGCTCCTGATCCTTATGTGAAGGCTTCGGAGGAGGCTACGGAGGATAATTCGGAAAGTGCAGAAAAACGCACCTCCGATGAGCTTTCCTTTTGGAATATGTACGATGAGGAGGAAGAGGAGCAGATCCTGGTTTCAGGAAACAGAAAAAAGGATTCGGGGAGCAAAAACGGCGTCAGCAAAAACGGCGTAAGCAGGGACGGCATCAGCAAAAACGGTGTCAGCAAAAACGGCGTAAGCAGGAATGGTGTCAGCAAAAACGGTGTCAGCAAAAATGGCGTCAGCGCAAATTCGGCCTCCGGCAACAGGACAGGGGTTTCTGCCAATAAATTCAACATAAGTCCGGAGGGGGCCAGCCCGGAATATGTATCGGTAAATGCGATAATACCTAAAAATGAGCTTGTGCCCGAGAATTTTAAGATGGTCAGCGGGAACAGACTGACTTATTCCCAAAGCGGACGGAATGTATCCCATTTCGGTATAGATGTCTCAAAATACAATGGTACAGTGAGCTGGAACAGTGTGAAAAAGGACGGGGTTGAATATGCGCTTCTCAGAGTGGGATCAAGAGGCTATTCCACCGGAAATATCTTGCTGGATGAGAGCTTCCAGCAGAATCTGAGAGGATGCAGGGAAAACGGCATAGATGTGGGCGTGTATTTCTTTTCTCAGGCTATAAATACAAATGAAGCTATCGAGGAGGCAAATTACTGTGTCGCTTCATTAAGCGGAAATGCGATACGGTATCCGGTGATATTTGATTCCGAGGAAATACTTAATGACAGCTACAGGACCGAAAACCTTACGCCTGCCGAGCTCACGAGTATTTTCAAAGCCTTCGCTGATGTAGTAAAGGCCTACGGCTATACGCCCATGTTTGCGGGGACAAAGGAGCAGCTTGTAAAGCGGGTGGATCTGCAGAGCATGAACGGTTATGACATATGGCTGCTTGATACCGGAGAGAAGACCGAATACCCCTACCGGTATTGTATAAGACAGTATTCGGATAAGGGACGGGTAAAGGGTATAAACGGTGAGGTGAATCTGGATATCTGCCTGATCTCATATGCGGAGAAATAGGGCAGGGGATATCAGCTGCGCCGGTTGTTCTTTTCGTAGCTTGAAAGATAGCTGACATATTTTTCCGGAAGCTTGATGGTCGAATATATTTTTGCGTATAATGCGTGGGACAGTCCGTCCGGAATATCAAGGATCTCGGTCCTTGTCTTTAGTCCGTGTTTTTTTGCCTCGTCCAGGGCTTTATTATAGGCTATTACAGCCATTTCATGTGTGGGAAAGGAGCCGATATTCCAATCCCCGTTGATATGCATCTTTACGTTGTAAACCTCGTCCCGGCCTTCCTTTTTCTTTCGGATGTTCTTTATGGGATTTATAACGTCCACATTGGAGTAGCGAAGATCGGTATGGTCCCCGTTTTTGAACCTGTAATCCTTGCCCAAAACGGCAAAACCCGGAATATCATACCTTGAGAGTATGCGTTCCTGTAACCCGAAATCGGCAACGAAAAGATGATTTCCGCGCCTTTGTATGGTATGGGAGGAATAATAGAAAAGATCCTCAAGGTCAAATTTCAGCTCGGTGTCCATATCCAGATGATATGAAAAATATGTACGATGAAGATATATCGGTGTTTTTATATAAATTTTATTATCACGGAAATTTGCAAGACAAATAAACTTTTGGAAAGACAGCGGAGCCAGTCTTTCAGAATATTTATCGGGGGTAAGCTCCGGGTTTTTGATCACAAGCCACGCTTTCTCATACAGCAATGATGCGGTTTCCATGCTGTCGGAGCTGCCGAGGGAGATGTGCTTGCCCTTATAGGTGACTGACGCTCGATAGTAGATCGTGCCGTCCCGTTTCTTTGCGATAAAAATACCATTCATAAATCCACATTGATCGTGATAACACAACTTACTATAATTGTATATGTCATATTGATTTCATTTTAACAGACAAGCGTCAGATTATCTACCAAAACCGTACAAATAAATGTTAACATTACGTTAATTTTTTAGGGGGATGCTTCCTTAAGAGTTTTTCTTGTACAAGTAAGAAATTATATGATAAAATTTATTATATTTTTTGGGGGGAGATTTGAAATCGTTCGCGAAAATCCGGCTTCAACGGATACACAGGACGAAGTCCGGAGCTGCTGATCACAATAAACGATGACAACGCATTGCAAGCCAAATTATTAGTATGTCCTGAATATTATGTGAAAGGATAAGGAGCTGTTATTTGTGAACAGATACCAAACAGCTTCATTTATGAAAATGTCCGGATTTGATTTCAGAGCTGAAAACAGGCTGGTACAGCGAAGCAGCTACAGATATATTTTCCCGCCTATGATAGGTATGATTTTTGCGCAGAGTGCACCTCTGGTGGACTGTATCTGTGTTTCGGGGACACTGGGGGAGGAGGCGCTTTCCGCCATAGCCACAGTATCCCCGCTGGCATATTTTCTCAATATAATCGCCTCCCTTGGGGGGATAGGCTGCGGGGTTGTGATTTCACGATGCTCCGGCTCCGGTGAAAAAGAAAAGGCGGCACGGGCCTTTACAAGGTCATTGCTTATGATGATCCTGGTAACGGTCATTCTCAGTATACTTACAGGTATTTTCATAGATCCTGTCCTTCGTTATCTTAGTGCTACACCCGAAAACTACGGCTATGCCAGAGAATACATACTTGTGAGCCTGGCCGGAACGGTGTTCATGGTGCTTAATTTTGCCGGTGATTATATACTCGCAAACGACAACAACGAAAATCTGGCGATGGCCGGGGATATTACCGGGGCAGTGGTCAACATGGTGATCGACTATGTGGGATTATATGTGCTGCATCTTGGAATCCGGGCAGCCGCCTTTGGAACGGTCTTTGGCTCTTTTTGCTGCTGCCTTGTATACCTGCTGCATTTCAGAAAGAAGGACAGATTATGCCGTATAGTCTCTCCAAAGAAAAAACCGGGAGATCCGGGGCTGCTTGAGATCTTTAAGCCCGGCTCTCCGGAGGCTTTAATGTACTGTATGCTTGGCCTGCAACTTATCGTACAGAATTTTGTCCTCAGCGAAGACGGGGGCACCAGCGGACTTGGAAACTCTGCGGTCATCGAAAACCTTATGCTGTTCCTCACCATCATAATAGCAGGGATTTCCGATGCGATTTATCCCATGGCGGCCGCCTACCAAGGTGAAGGGAACAGGAGCGGTATGCTGATCACGAAACGTACCCTGTTAAGGACAGGCATGATGATCCTTGGCATTCCCGTCATTCTGCTCATAGCCCTGCCGGGGCTTATGATCATTCCCTACGGGATCAGTGATCCTGTAATGCTCAGTACCCTGCCTTATGCGATACGGATCGTATGCTTTACCAATATTCTGGTTTTTATCAATACAACTCTTATAGATTATCTGTCGGCCACTGAACAGGAGCTGCGGGCCAACCTTGCCCTTATAATTCAGAATGCGGTGGAGATCCCGCTGATACTGCTGCTCAACCGGTGGGCCGGAATGAATTCACCCTGGTACGCTTCATTGCTGGCACAGATAGCGGTGCTGGTCTATCTTTTCGGCTTCTGCGATAATCTGTCCGTGGGGATTAAGGAATACCGGCAGGAGAATCTGCTGCTGCTCCTTGGCGGAAGGCTTGGACCGGCCTTTCATGAGGAGATTGAAGCAGCCTCGGGGGAGATACTTACGAATGAGCAGCTTTCTCTTATAAGGGAGAAGATGCTTAAGCCGCTTCTTAAATCGATCCCGGAGGGAGCTTCGCCGGAGTGCACCTATACCATACTTAAAAGGGAGGATGAAAGAGCGGCGGCAATTTTAAGATACGAGTCGAAGAAGGATTATCTCGGCGCAGAGCCGGGTATGTCTGAGATCGATTTCGGGGATCAGGAGACGGAGGTACAGATTCCCTTTGACACATGTATACGCTCCGAGTTTCTCGGAATGCGCCGGATGATGATCGTATTCAATATATGAGGAGGCTACAAAATGGAATCAATTATTCAAGTTTTACACTCACATGCAGCAACACGTCCCGATTCTGCGGCGGTTATGGATAAAGAAGGTCTGTTGACCTACGGGGAGCTTGATTCGAGATCAGCCTGGGTAGCGGAATATATTCTGGATACCTGCGCAAAAAACGGAGTTGATGTAAGGGCGCTCCGGGCTGAGGGAGGGAATGGAGCAAGAATAGGGCTTCTGCTTCCCCGCAGCCGGGAATATTTGACAGCGCTCTTTGCCGTTATCAGGGCAGGCTGCGCTGCGGTGCCGATGGAGCCTGATTATCCGCAGGGAAGGGTGCATATGATCCTTGAGGATTCAGACTGCGAGCTGTGCCTGACTACAGCAGGGCTTAAGGATAAGGTTGATAATACGCCTGTCCTGATCCTTGAAGATGTACTGGAAGCATTATCCGGACAGACGGCAGACACAGCTCTTGATCTGTCCGATCCGCAAATTGAAGGAATCATCTTTTTTACTTCCGGCACCACCGGCAAACCAAAGGGCGTGATCCACCGGCAGTTTGTATTTTCGAATACTTACAATCTCTTTAACGAATTTGTTGTATTCTCTGAAAAAGACGTTATTCTATTCATCGCAGGCGTTACATTCATAGCTTCAGTAACGGATCTGATGCTTCCCTTGAGAATGGGAGGAGAGGTTTATTTTGCGGATGATACGGAACGCAGGAATCCGGGGCTTCTTTACAATATAATCCTTGAAAAGCACGTTACGGGAATGTTTGCGTCTCCGAAGCTTTATTCCGTACTGCGGGAGAGGTTCGGCAGACTTCCTCTCGAATATATAGCTGTTGGCGGCGAAAAGGCAGCCTTAAACTATCCGGAGGACGATAACGTGTTTGAGGTATATGGCTCAAGTGAAGCCTTACCTGTCTTAGGCCGCCGGATAAATGAGAAAGACGAGCCCGGAAGCGTAGGCAGGCCGCTGGTTGGGGTCAAAGCCTGTCTGCTGGATGAGGATGGAAATAAAATTGAAGCTGAAGGCGTCGTCGGCGAGCTGTGTGTCGTAAGTCCCCTTTTGGCTCTGGGCTACAACAACCTTGTTGAGTTAACTGAAAAAGTATTTACGGAATGTCCCTTTGAGCCGGGAGAGCGCATGTATCACACCGGCGATTATATGGCCTGGGGCAGGGACGGCCGCCTGATCTTCCATGGACGGAAGGATCGCATGATAAAGCTTCGTGGCTACCGTGTGGAGCTTGGGGAAATAGAAAACGCAGTACAGAGAGCTGAGGGAGTAAAGGAGGCTGCCTGTGTGGCGGTTAAGGTCAGCGGTGAAGATAAGCTCTGCTGCTATTATGTGGGGGACACAGATGACCGGAAAAAGCTGATGAGCCATGCTTCGTCCCTGCTCCCGTACTATATGGTTCCGGATTATATGATCCGGATGGAGTCCCTGCCCAGAAATATAAATGATAAGGTGGATTATCCGAAGCTTGCGGCCATGGATATAGCTGTAGAGGATGAGGATTATAAGGCTCCGGAGACTGAGACGGAGAGGGAGCTGCATATGATCGCGGCTGAGCTTCTCAGCAGGGAGGATTTTGGAGTCACCACCAATCTGATGACAATGGGCTTCTCCTCCATTACAGTCATGCGCCTTATCACTATCCTTGATGAGCGCTTAAACCTTAAGGTCACTCCCAGAGAGGTCATTAAAAATCCCAATATCCGGGCTCTTGCAGGATATATAGATTCAAAAAAAAAAGAATGATCTTCGACAGTAAAGACAGTAATCTTTATCCCTTAAGCAGGACCCAGCTGGGAATACTGGTCGAGAGTCTGGGCTTTGAAGGATCAACGGTATATAATATTCCGGTCTTATTCAGGCTGGATGACAGGGTGGATATCGGCCGGCTTAAGGCTGCCGTATATAAGACGCTTGAAGCGCATCCCTACCTCTCAGCATATCTTGGTTATAACGTGGCCGGGGAGCCCGTGATACTGAAAAACAGCGATGTGACTGTGAAGGTTCAGCTTCTGGATACCCTGCCGGACAAGGAGGCGCTGGTGCGCCCCTTCGATCTGAATACCGGCGGGGCATTGTGCCGCGTTGCGCTTATTGACAGTCCCGAAGGAAAATACCTGTTTATCGATACACATCATATCATATCTGACGGCGCCTCCTTCGCCATATTGCTTGAGGATATAAATGCAGCCTACGAGGGCAGGGAGTTAGAGAAGGAGGACTGCGACGGCTTTGAATTTGCCCTTGATGAACAAAAGCTCAGGGATTCTTCGCATTATACCGAAGCAAAGGCCTTTTATGACAGCAAATGCCGTGGCTGCGACAGTGTGTCTCTGCCTCAGAGCGAGAAAAAACTGAGGACAGACCTGCATATTGCCCGTTTCACATATTACGGCCGGACAGATCTCAAGGCAGTCAGGGCGTTTTGTGAAGAAAACGGATTTACCTTAAATGCCTTCTTTACAACTGCCTTTGGCCTCGCCCTGAGGTCATATACCGGGTCGGAGTCAGCAGTATTCGCCACCATCTATAACGGAAGATTCAATCCCAGGCTTTCCAGAGCTGTATGCATGTTTGTAAAGACCCTTCCTGTGATAATGGAAAATGTTTCAGGTCAAAGTGTTGAGGATGTGATCGATGAAACCCAGAGCTGGCTTTTTAATGCCATGACAAACGATATCTTCAGCTTTGAGGAGATCAGGAGGGATTATGGAATAAGCTCGGAGGTATTGTTCGCGTATCAGGATGAGGACCGGGGTGAGGGGATCATCTGCGGATATCCGGCGAAAAGGATAGAAACCCCCCTGTCCCAGGCTATGGCCAGGTTCGGACTGGATGTATGGATTAAAAACGGCCGTATAATGTACAGATCAGAGTGGGACCCCTCATATTACAGCAGCTATACCATAGACGGATTTATAGGAATGCTGGATCACATTGTAGGG
>CAMUZQ010000085.1 GCA_947165275.1 uncultured Lachnospiraceae bacterium
GATACAAGGGTTAAATTCAGGCCCCATCATTTTCCTTTCACCGAACCCTCCGCGGAGATGGATGTATCCTGCTTCAAATGCGGCGGCAAGGGCTGTCGTTTCTGCAAGGGAGAGGGCTGGATCGAGATACTCGGCTGCGGCATGGTACATCCTCATGTGCTTGAGATGTGCAAGATCGACCCGCTGAAATATAAGGGCTTTGCCTTCGGTATCGGACTGGAAAGGATAGCATTGCTTAAATACGAGATAGACGATATGAGACTGCTTTATGAGAATGATCAGAGATTCCTGGATCAGTTTTAAATAAATAAACCTCAATGCCGGTCAGGTATCCTGATCCGGCATCATCAGGCATACCGTTACATCAAATATAATAAAACAGGAGATTTGTATAATGAAAACACCATTAAGCTGGATCAGGGATTTTGTTCCCGATCTTAACTGCACAGATAAAGAATTTGTAGATGCAATGACTATGTCCGGAACCAAATGCGAAGGATATGAAAAGCTTGATAAAAACCTTGAAAAGATCGTAGCAGGAAGGGTGGAGAGCATAGAGCGTCACCCGGATGCAAACAGGCTCATAGTCTGCCAGGTGGATATCGGCAATGAAAAAGTGCAGATCGTTACCGGCGCCCCTAACGTAAAGGTGGGTGACCTGGTCCCTGTGGTCCTTGACGGGGGCAGGGTAGCCGGCGGACATGACGGAGGACCTCTTCCCGAGGAGGGGATAGAGATCAAGGCGGGAACCCTCAGAGGAGTAGAATCAAAGGGAATGATGTGCTCCATAGAGGAGCTGGGATCATCAAGGGATATATATCCGGACGCTCCCGAGGAGGGCATATACATATTCTCTCCCGACAGCGGAGTCAGGCCCGGGGATGATGCAGTGAAGGCTCTGGGGCTTGATGATACGGTTTTTGATTACGAGATCACCTCAAACAGGGTTGACTGCTATGCCATCATGGGTGTTGCGAGAGAGGCTGCAGCGACCTTTGATCTGAAATTCAGATACCCTGAGGTAAAGGAAACAGGCAATTCGGAGAAGGCGTCCGATTATATCTCAGTGGATATAGAGGATAAGGATCTCTGCACAAGATATATCGCAAGAGTTGTAAAGAATATCCGTATAGGAGAGTCCCCCGAGTGGATGAAAAAAAGACTTCGTTCCTGCGGGATAAGGCCTATAAGCAATCTGGTCGATATCACAAATTTCGTCATGCTTGAATACGGACAGCCCATGCATGCCTTCGATCTTTCCACTGTTGCAGGAAACAGGATAGTCGTAAAGCGCGCAAAGGACGGTGATACTTTCACTACTCTTGACGGACAGGAGAGGAAGCTTGATCATGACGTGCTCACTATCTGTGACGGTGAGAAAGCCATAGGTCTTGCAGGCATAATGGGCGGCGAGAATTCCATGATCACGGATAATGTAAAGGATGTGCTTTTTGAAGCGGCAACCTTTAACGGGCCGAATATAAGAAAGTCTTCACGCCGCATAGGTTTAAGGACCGATGCCTCCGGAATTTTCGAAAAGGGACTGGATCCCCATAATGCCTATGCTGCCATGGAGAGAGCCTGCTCCCTTGTCGAGGAGCTGGGCTGCGGCGAGGTCGTCGGCGGCAGGGTCGATGTGCATGGAGAGCTCCCCGAAAAGCGCAGGATAGCTTTTGAGCCTGACAGGATCAACCGCTATCTTGGCACCGATATTTCGGAAGAGGATATGCTTCAGTATTTCAGCAGGATAGAGGTGGAGTATGATAAGGATAAAAACGAGCTTGTGATCCCTACCTTCAGACAGGATCTTACCGGTTTTGCAGACTCCTCTGAGGAGGTTGCGAGATTTTTCGGATATGACAGGATCCCCACCACGCTGCCTAAGGATACCGCCCAGATAGGCGGGCTTCCCTTCAAGCTCCGGGTGGAGAATCTTGCCCGTGATACTGCATGCGCCTTCGGATTCTCCCAGGGCTTCTGCTATTCCTTTGAAAGTCCTGCAGTATTCGACAAGCTGATGCTTCCGGAGGATGCCCCGGAGAGAAGGGCGATCGAGATATCCAATCCCCTGGGAGTCGATTTCTCTGTGATGAGGACCCTCCCTCTTAACGGATTACTGACCTCTCTTTCAACTAATTTCAACCGGAGGAATGAAAACGTACGGCTTTTTGAGCTGGCTAATATATACCTTCCTGGAGCGGAGCTTCCAATAACAGATTATCCTGATGAGAGGATGCAGTTTTCTCTGGGAGCTTACGGAGATATTGACTTTTTTGAGATGAAAGGCGTGGCAGAGGAATTCCTGTCAAGGGCCGGCTTGAAGGACAGGGTTAAATACAATATGTCAAAGCGCCCCTATTTCCATCCCGGACGTCAGGCGGATATCATATATGACGGTACTGTCATAGGCTATCTGGGACAGATACACCCGCTTACTGCAAAGGCCTATGATATGGCTAAGGCGGAGGTGTATTTCGCAGTCCTTGATATGCCGGAGATAGTGGCAAGAGCATCATTTGAGCCCAGATATACCGGTATCGCCAGGTTCCCTGCGGTATCAAGGGATCTCTCCATGGTCGTGCCCAATGATATCACAGCCCAGGATATAGATGATATCATCGTACAGCGCACCGGAAAGATACTTGAGACTTACAGACTTTTTGATGTATATGAGGGCGAACAGATAGGGAACGGCTTCAAGAGCATGGCCTATACCATCGTTTTCAGGGACAAAGAGAAGACGCTTTCCGATGAGGATGTGAATTCGGCCATGAGAAAGATACTGCACGGCCTCAGAAACCTCGGCATTGAGCTCAGATCATGACGGAAAAGCTTTTAAGATCCGATTTTTATTATGATCTGCCTCAGGAGCTCATCGCTCAGGATCCGCTCGAAAAGCGGGACGATTCGAGACTGCTCGTGATAGATAAGGACACCGGAGAAATAAGGCATGAAATATTCCATAATATTACGGAATATCTTCATCCCGGTGACCTGCTGGTGCTTAATAATACAAAGGTAATTCCTGCCAGGCTCCTGGGAACAAAAGAAGAGACCGGTGCTGCAGTGGAGATACTTCTTCTCAAAAACAGGGGCGCCGATATCTGGGAATGCCTCGTGCGTCCCGGAAAGAAGCTGAGACCCGGAGCAAGGGTATCCTTTGGGGACGGAAGGCTTAAGGCGGAAATAAAGGATGTGACCCCGGAGGGAAACCGCATTGTGGGCTTTTCCTATGAAGGGATATGGGAAGAGGTGCTTGATTCCCTGGGCGAGATGCCCCTCCCGCCGTATATCACCCATAAGCTCAGGGATAAGGACAGGTATCAGACCGTATATGCGAAATACGAAGGATCTGCCGCAGCACCTACAGCAGGACTTCACTTCACTAAGGAGCTGCTCTCTGCCATAGAGTCATCAGGAGTCAGGATCGCCTCTGTGACCCTTCATGTCGGACTTGGCACCTTCCGTCCGGTAAAGGAGGATAATATCCTTGACCATCATATGCATACGGAATGGTATGAGATATCGGAAGAGGCTGCAGAGCTCATCAATTCGGTACATGATTCAGGTGAGGGACGTGTGATCTGCGTGGGAACCACCTCCTGCCGTACCATAGAGTCCGCCGCCTTTTTAACAGAAGGCAGCATGACGAAGGATCCGCTGCGCAGCAGATGGAAGCTTAAAGCCGGCAGCGCTGAAACAGATATATTCATATACCCCGGGTATAAATTCAGGATCACCGATGCGCTCATCACAAACTTCCATCTTCCGGAATCTACACTTATCATGCTGGTTTCAGCTCTGGGCGGGTATGACAATATAATGAAGGCCTACAGGGAGGCAGTCGCGCAAAGGTACCGTTTCTTCAGCTTCGGGGATGCGATGTTCATAAAAACCGGTTAAACCTCCCTGACGTAAATAAAATTATCCGTTTACTATGATTATATAAATGATATATAATTTATATATCATTTATATAAGAGGAGAGTACAAGTGAAGATTGGATTTGTCGGTTTGGGGCTTATCGGTGGATCGATAGCAAAGGCTGTAAGGGAGAAGTATCCGGATTCAAGGATCGTTGCATACAACAGATCAAGGGAGCCGATCGTACAGGCTTTCAGGGACAGTGTGATAAATGCGGCGACATTTGAGATCGACGAGACCTTTACGGATTGTGATTTCATATTTCTGTGCACGCCGGTTCAGACAAATATTTCTTTTTTGAAAAAACTCAAGCCTTATCTTACGGAAAAGACCATTCTTACTGATGTGGGATCCACAAAGGATAGTATTCACGGAGCTGTAGCTCTTATTCTGCCTGATGCCCGGTTCATCGGCGGTCATCCCATGGCAGGCAGGGAAAAGTCCTCATATTTCAATTCCTCAGCAGGACTGATCAGGGATAGCTATTATTTCATTACACCATCGAAATCCGTCAAGGCTTCGGATGTGGAAAGATTCGAAAACCTCATAAGCTCTCTGGGCTGTATCCCGGTAAAGGTCGATCCCGCAGAGCACGATTATATCGTGGGCGCGATCTCCCATATACCGCATATGGCGGCCTTTACACTTGTAAATCTTGTCAAGGATGCAGACACCTCTGAGGAGCATATGAAGGAGACAGCAGCCGGCGGCTTCAGGGATATCACAAGGATCGCATCCTCCGATCCCACCATGTGGGAGGAGATCTGCCTTGCGAATAAAGACAATCTTGTAAAGCTGTTGGGCGAATATATAGATAAGCTTCGTGAGATAAAGAGCCTTATAAGAGCAGGCAACGGTGAGGAGCTTCACCGGATCTTCAGCGAGGCGAAGGAATACAGGGATTCATTCGTGGATTTATGAAGGTTACAGGCAGGAGCTCCGGGCTTAAAGGCAGGATAAATGTCCCCGGAGATAAATCCATATCACACAGAGCAGTCATGCTTGGTGCCATAGCCGAAGGCACCACCCGTATTTCCGGGTTTTTGAACGGAGCAGACTGCATATCGACCATAGGCTGCTTCAGAAGGATGGGAGCAGACATCGAATATGACGGCGGGACCGATGTAAAGGTTCACGGCGTCGGACTTCACGGACTCAAAGCGCCTGACGGCATACTTGACTGCGGGAATTCAGGCACTACCACAAGGATCATTTCCGGCCTTCTTGCCGGACAGAGCTTCACATCAGAGCTTACCGGTGACGATTCGATCCGTAGGCGTCCGATGAAACGCATCATTACTCCCTTAAGACAGATGGGAGCTGACATCATATCGGTCAAAGGCAATGACTGTGCTCCCTTAAGGATAGCTCCGGGAAAGCTTCACGGTATAAGCTATGATTCTCCCGTTGCTTCCGCACAGGTCAAATCATCGATCCTGATGGCCGCCCTTTATGCAGCCGGTGAGACCACGGTAACAGAGCCTGCGCTTTCAAGAGACCATACAGAGATCATGCTCTCCGCCATGGGAGCGGACATAATAAGGTCAGGTCTTTCTGTCACATTAAGACCGGGAAGGACACTATACGCGCAGGATATAGAGGTTCCCGGTGATATTTCCTCTGCAGCCTATTTCATAGGAGCAGGACTCATAGTCCCGGATTCAGAGCTTATAATAGAAAATGTGGGGATCAATCCCGCAAGGGCCGGTATAATAAAGGTATTCAGGGATATGGGGGCTGATATCAGTCTTATAAATGAGAGGATCCTTACCGGAGAGAGGGTTGCCGACCTTGCGGTCAGGTCCTCAAAGCTTCACGGAACAGTGATCTCGGGAGATATCATACCGACGCTTATAGACGAGATCCCTCTGATAGCCGTGGTGGCTGCCCTGGCAGAAGGCACCACTGTGATAAAGGATGCTGCAGAGCTTAAGGTAAAGGAATCAGACCGTATAGCCCTTGTTACAGACAATCTGAAGGCAATGGGAGCCGGCATCGAGGCTTTGGAGGACGGTTTTATTATAAATCCTGACGGAGCCTTAAGGCCGCTTCACGGAGCCCGGATCCATGATGCATTGGATCACAGGATCGCCATGTCCTTTACGGTTGCAGGGCTTACTGCATCCGGAGAAACACAGATAGAGCATCCGGAATGCGTATCTGTTTCCTATCCGGGCTTCTTTGATGATATTTACCGGCTTATGGGCATTTGATCCGGTGCCGGTGTTCATTCCTTGTGCTTATCCTACAAAAAAAGTTGTGCATTCCCTTTGATTTTGGTAAAATTGTACATGTGCTGTGTATCAGTACACGGCAAGGATGTCAGTATAGGAAACTGCTCCTGATATGACATCATAAATAATTATTTTCTTATGGAGGATTTTGCAAATGAAGGTCTACACAACTGACAAGATTCGTAATGTGGCTATCCTTGGACATGGCGGAGCGGGAAAGACAAGTCTTGTTGAAGCAATGGCTCTGCTTTCAGGGCTTACCACCAGACTCGGCAAGGTCGATGACGGCAATACCATCAGCGATTTCGATAAAGAGGAGCAGAAGAGGAAATTCTCCATATCAACATCTGTGATTCCGCTTGAATGGGACGATACCAAGATCAATGTATTCGATACACCCGGATTCTTTGATTTCGTAGGCGAGGTTGAGGAGGCTCTTTCAGCTGCCGCTTCGGCCATCATAGTCATCAACGGAAAATCAGGCGTTGAGCCCGGCACAAAAAAAGCCTGGGATCTTTGCGAGAAATACAGCATACCCAGATATTTCTATATTTCCAATATGGATGTGGACGACGCTTCCTTCAGGAAGATTTTAGAAGAGCTGACAGAGCTTTACGGCAAGAAGATCGCTCCCTTTAACTTCCCCATAAGAGAAAATGAAAAATTCGTTGGCTATGTCAATGTCGTATCAGAAAAGGGCTTCAAATGGAACGCCCAGAACAAAGCGGAAGAGTGCGATATCCCTGATTATCTGTCAGAATATCTCACAACCTACAGAGAGTCTCTCATGGAGGCAGTCGCTGAGACCTCCGAGGACTTCATGGAGAGATATTTCGGCGGTGAGACCTTCTCGGATGATGAGATAAGGGCTGCTCTGCATATGTCTGTCTGTGACGGTACCATAGTGCCGCTCTGCTGCGGTTCAAACACTCTTGTTCAGGGAGTATTCACCCTTCTCGATGATATAGTGAAGTATCTTCCTTCACCTCAGGGCAGGAAATTTGCCGGCATCAGCACAAAGACCTCAGAGGTCTTCGAGGCGGATTATGACTTCAGTAAAGCAAAATCAGCCTTTGTATGGAAGACCATCGTTGATCCTTATATCGGCAAATACAGCATCATAAAGGTGGCCTCGGGAGTAATAAAGACCGGAGATGTGCTTTATAACGATACCAGGGACCAGGAGATTAAGGTTTCCAAGCTTTATACCATGTGCGGAAGCAAGGCGGCAGAGATAGGAGAGCTCCATGCCGGAGATATAGGCGCACTCTCGAAGCTTGACCAGACAAGGACGGGAGATACGCTTTCAACAAAGGCAAATCCCATCCACTATGCGATGATACCGATACCTGTGCCCTATAATCCGATGCGCTACAGACCTGTGAATAAATCTGACGTGGACAAGCTTTCACAGGCCCTTCAGAAGATCTGTACCGAGGATCTGACACTTAAGAATATAAATGATGCAGAGAACCGCCAGACCCTCCTTGTCGGAATGGGAGATCAGCATCTGGATGTGGTCAAGTCAAAGCTGCTTTCGGATTACAAGGTGGAGATAGTCCTCAGCAAGCCCAAGGTTGCATACAGAGAGACCATCATAGGACAGTCCGATGTAGAGGGCAAATACAAGAAGCAGACCGGAGGCCACGGCCAGTACGGTCATGTAAAGATGAGATTCAGCCCCTTAGGTGATAATACAAAGGCCTTTGAGTTTGATGAAGAGGTTGTGGGAGGATCAGTCCCCAAGAACTTCTTCCCGGCTGTGGAAAAGGGACTTAATGATTCAATAGAGAGGGGACCTCTTGCAGCATATCCTGTGGTCGGAGTGAAGGCAGTGCTTTATGACGGCTCCTATCATCCGGTGGATTCCTCGGAGCAGTCCTTTAAGATGGCAACCAGGATGGCATTTAAGGACGGCTTCATGAAGGCCACACCTGTGCTTCTTGAGCCGATAATGTCCTTAAAGGTGGATGTGCCCGACAAATATACAGGCGATGTCATGGGGGACCTGAATAAGAGAAGAGGAAGGGTTCTGGGCATGAATCCGGCACCCAACGGAAGGCAGATAATAGAAGCCGAGATCCCTGAAGCCAACATCTTCGGATATAATACGGATCTCAGATCGATGACCGGCGGAACAGGAGATTTTTCATACGAATTCAACCGTTATGAGCAGGCTCCGTTTGATGTTCAGCAAGCCGAGGTAGAGGCCAGGAAGGACAAGCTTGTTGATATCTCGGACGAAGACTGATGTAATAAAAAATATCGGAATATACGCAGCCGTATGTTTAAGCGGCTGCGTATTTGTGTTGCTGTCTGCAAGCTGGGTCAGTCCTTTATTCAGGGATTCCTACGGCTACGACAGCTCCTGGTACAGCCTGATGGGACGGGCCATCACTCAGGGTATGGTCCCCTACAGGGACTATTTCGACCTGAAGGGGCCCGCCTTTTTCTTTATCGAAGCCATAGGTCAGTTCTTCTGCTACGGAAGGATGGGCATCTTTATCATTGAATGTATAGCCGCCTCCATTTCATGCATCTTCATCTGGAAGACCTGCAATATGTACATACTCAGGTGGCAGACCTGCGTGATATTCGCTGTTACGGGGCTGGTGGCCATATCTCCCTTCTGGGGCGGCAATACCTGCGAGGAATTCATGCTTCCCTTTAATTTCGCATGTATATACCTGACCCTGAAATACCTGAAGGAAGAAAATTATGAGGAGTATTTTCTGCCGGCTTTGATATTCGGCATTTCCTTTGCGATCATGCTTTTATCAAAGATAACCACCTGTGCTCCCATGGGAGCTGCTGCCCTGACGGTGCTTATAGTGCTTGTAATGAAAAATAAGGCCTATGTCATACCCAGGATCATAGGTTATTTTCTTCTGGGCTTCCTGATCATCTGGATCCCCATGTGTGTATATTTTATGCTCCATCATGCCTTCAGGGACTTTATCTATGCCGCCTTTGTTTTTGCTTACAAAAGAGGGACCGATTATTACGAGACCTTCTCATGGGACTGGGAATCCAAGCTTATCATCTGCTATATGAGCTTCATCGCTTCCATTATCATACCCACGAGGAAATCCGGAGAGCATTATCTGAGGATATTCGGTATTCTGCTTTCAGTTATTACCTGGGCTTTCCTGCATCTGGGTACGCCTTATGATTATTATTTTCTATTGACGATGCCCTGCTTTATCTATATGATGATGTCGATGTTTGCCCACTGGACCAACAGGGGCGAGGATGCTGTTTCTGATGAGAATACAAGGAGATCCTACATCGTAGAAACCTCACATCCTGAGGGGGCGTATTCCGAGGATGATACAGAGGTTCCGGACCTCAGCAATTTCATGGATTATTTTCTTCCGCAGGATATCGCAAAAATGAAGCGGTCGATCCGTCCGGATAACAGAAGGATAACCATGCAGCGCCGTGTCCTCTGGGTCATATTGCTGATGATAGTATTAAACCATTACTATCCGAACACGAAATTCAAGATAGTCGAGAACAGAAATCTGGCCGAAAGGGATTCCGATCCGTATGTAGAGGAGTGCAGGGATGTCCTGCAGGTGGTTCCCAGGAAGGAATGGGATAATATTTATGATCTGGAATCAGGAATGATCTTCTATGAGGTCAATCAGCTTCTGCCCGCGAACCGGTATCCCGTTAATCTGCCCTATTTCATGCACCTGAATCCGGAGATCAAGTCAAATGTGCTTAAATATCTGGATGTCGTCAGACCGCAGTTTATAATGTCTGAGAATATGGCGAATTTTGATGATAACGACACAAGGGATTATGTATTTTCTCATTATGAGCTGTACAGTGATGTCGGTGCAGAGGAGATATACATCCGGATAGAATGAACTATGTTTTTACTGATAGTTGTTTTAATGGAAGGAGGATAAAATATGCTATCATTTTTTAAGAAGAAACAACTGAAAAAACTGATCATTATGGCTGTGTCAGTATTATCTCTGACACAGGTGCTGAGCTTTGCAACACCATCTTTGGTGTATGCAGAGGACTCATCGGATGGTTCCGGCGAAGGTTCATCGGATGATTCCGACGATGATTCATCAGATGATAACGATGATTCTGTTGATGATTCATCGGATGGTTCCGACGAGGGTTCATCGGAAGG
>CAMUZQ010000086.1 GCA_947165275.1 uncultured Lachnospiraceae bacterium
GGAATGAGGCTTACTTGCAATGGATGCAGCAGATGTGGAAAGTGCGGAAGAAATTGAGATTATATAAAATATTCAAGATAACCCACCACCTTTAGGTGGTGGGAATATCTTGATTTCGGGTGCGGGGTTATAAGCCCCGTACCCGGAGAGCTGCGTCAGCAGCGATTTTATAACGAGCAAAAAGCGAAGCGTTTGCGAGTTTAACACTGAATCACGAATCGTTATCGTGCCTGCGGGCATTGGGAAAAAACCTGATGTCCGCAGGCTTTTTTTCCTGAAAGTCAGAAAATTGGCGGGGAAATTTCCTTTGAACAGTAGAAGGAGGTGCCTGATGCATGGAAGGTTATGTTCTGGTTGACAACGGCCGCCTGACGGAGAAAGAAGCGAGGCTGAACAAGGAGCAGTGCGCGGATTTTCTGGCGCGTATGATCCGGAAATACGTCCCGGAGATTCTGGCGGAGCTAAAAGAAAAGGATGCAAAGGAATCCGGGGAATGAATAAGAGGCTGTCGGTGGCTTTTGAGCTGTCGGCAGTTTTTTCCATACAAAGCGCACAAATAAAAAACATATCATCTCGTGCAATTCAGATGTGGGTGATGGAAATGAATGAAAGCAAGATATCGATTGATATGATGAGAACGGTTCCGCAAGGGACTGTTCTGAGTAGTTACAATAATTATTCTATAACCTCATTCCTCCGGTTCTTGGGGGGACAGCATTACTTAGGAGGAAGACAATGGATATCAACATTTTGCTTATGTTACAATCTTTTCGTGAAGGGAAAAGAGCCATTTTAGAGAGGTTCCCGGATCCATTGCGGCTGGTATTGTGGATGGGTGCGGAATGATCTCAGCCGATACAATGACATTTGTTTTATTATGATGGACACATGAAGATCTACACCATAAAATACTTTTAGGGATGTATATCGGGGACGGAAGTATTTTTGGGAAATCATAGTATGAAAAAGACGTTCATTATCGTCATAAACGTGATCATTATGTCTGCCATACTGATCTTTGTTGTTCTTTACTCCGGATTTACCAGCCGGGATTCCTACCGGCGGCAGATAGAGCACTTCGTAAACACCACGGTTACCATGGAGCAGGTGACGGAAAATTATATGGAGGGCGAGCAGCGGGTCTGTGATGTCTCCTATGAATGCGATCATAGGTCTGACGGCCATTGCAGGGAAGAATCCCGGAGATGTGGAGTCGACAAAGGAAAGCCTCAGGAAGATCAGTCTTGCCAGCAATCATCTGCTGACTCTTATCAACGACATTCTGGACATCTCAAAGGTAGAGAGCGGAAAACTGAAGCTGAGTCCCCTGACATTCTCGGGAACAGGCTTGAAGCGTATTATTGAAAGGAGCGGCAAAGATAAATCATGAAAAAGACAATGTGTATACTACTAACGGCTCTCCTGGTTTTGGGACTTGCCGCATGCGGACAGGCGAAGCAGGAAGCGGGGGCAGAGCAGGAAGAAGGCTTTAAGCCGTCGCTGGATACTTCCATAAGCTGCCATATCAATGTCGCCGGAGGCTACGACAACTTTGAGGCGCTGGAGGCAGAGTTTGACCGCTTCAACGAATATTATCCCAATGTGGAGCTGATGTTCACGAAGATTGATGACTATAACAATATGATCGGTACGGTTCTTAACGGAAACGATGCTCCCGATATATATGTCAATTACTCCTGGATGTATGGCCGGGATCAGTACAAACCGGCCATAGACCATGCCGAGGATCTTTCGGATCCTGCACTGGGACTGGATCTTAGCTGTATAAGAAGCAATATCATATTGAATACGGAGGACGGCAGCCTTCCAATGGTTCCGGTTTTCGCAAACACCTATGGCATGCTGGTGAACAACGATCTGTTTGAAAAAGAAGGTCTCAGCATTCCAACGACATATAAGGAGCTGGTCAATGTGTGCGCTGCGTTCCGTGAAAAAGGTTATGAAAGCCCGATGATGGGTTTCTGCAGGGAGGAGACAACATCGATTTTCACTTTGACGGCTTATCCGTATTTCTGCGAAACTGTGGCGGATGATGCCGGGGCTGTAAAAAAACTGAACACCCTTGATCCTAAGGCCGGAGAGTACATGCGGCCAACGCTTGAAAAGATCACGCAATTTTTAAGTGACGGCTGTGTGGATCCGGATGCCTGTGCTGAGATTGAAAACAACTATGACGCCGTGATCCTACGGTTTTTTGAGGGTGACGTACCAATGATGACCGGATCCGGAGATACGGTATCAGGGACGGAGAAACGGGAGAGCCGGTCTGAAGCATTCATTGCCGCCCCGTTTTCATATACCTTTGTCCCGATTCCCATGTCGGATGACGGTACGAGCTTCCTTGATATGTCGAATCTGCAGTTCTCTGTAAACAAAGAAAGCCGGAATCTTAATATGACAAACGAATTTATGAGATTTTTGATCAGGCCGGATGAGCTTAACAGTATGGCTGAGATAAAGGGACTGATGTCGCCGGTAAAAGACCCGTCCTTTAACAGCATATATGCTGCGTTCGGAGCTATACCGGAATCCCGGATAGTGTCGCCGGAGGAGATCGGTTTGACAGATGATGCCGTCATACAGATGAGACAGGCTGCATTCGGGGTCGGAACCGGAGCAATGACCATAGATGAGGCGGTTGCCGCCTATGGCAGCTATACGCAGTAATGTACCATTGGAGAAAAGAGAGTGTTTCCCGTAGCCGGAATACAGGCAGAAAGGCAGGATATGGCTGACACAAGGATCGTTCAATTTCCGGAAAATACAGTGATCATCAGGGAGGGAGAAGTTAACGACAGCATATATAAGATAATCAAAGGGCATGCGGAGGTCTATGTGGGATTCGGTACAGACAATGAGACCCTGATAAGCATTATCGGTAAGCAGGCCTGTTTCGGCGAATTCGGGCTCCTCCTTAATGAGCCGTCTATCTGCACAGTGAGAGCATATTCCGAGTTGTATGCACTCAGGATAACAGAAGAGGATATGGGAACCTTCGTTATGGAAAATAACGGAAATGTCATTGGCATTATGCGGAATATGGCAAAGACTATGATGGTGATGCGAAGACAGATAGAGATGCTGATAAAGGAGATAGAATCGGGGAAGAAGCCGGATGAAAAGAAACTGGCTGATGCAAGAAGGGCTATGAGGGCATACGGGATGTACCGCAGCATCCAGGAAGCTTCCGCTGCTATCACCCCTCATCACTGACTATCAATAGCAAATATGCAGTAATTTTGGTAAAAGGGAACGAAAGATGGAGAGCTGGGAGCTTTCAATACATCCTCTCAATATAATGAAGGAGAATTGCTCAGATGAAAGTAATATCACTTCCAATTCTTGATATGAAGCTTGACAGAGCGCATTTCTCCGACGACTATCTGTCACAGCACATTCACGAGCTCTATGATTACAGCATCAAGCTCTCGCAGTACGGTGCACTGAAAGAAAAATACCCGGATTCTTTACGAATCTTCCCCTGCATACACAGATGAAGCTGGAGACCTTCGCCGAGACCGGACCCGCATTAACGGAGCTTCTCACGAAGCATATGGATCTTCACGGTATCGTGATCGAGGATATTGATACAGAGAAAACCATTGCGGAGCTTGAAAAAAAGATAGACCGCAACACCGAGATGAAGGAGCTGTTTGCACCTGAGATCGCTGTTGTGATGGAGGAGGTCAGGAAATTCCTTTTTGTGGATACATTCAGGATCTAATCTACCGCGATCACCACAAAAGCATCCTGCTCTTCAAAAAGTACCTCGGATGATTTTGGCGGATTAGTGACGATTTCCATAGCTCCTGTATTTTTATCGGTCTTTCTGTATCCTATAAGGACTTCTCCCTGTCTGGCTGCGGCTTCACAGGCTGTGTAAATGTCGGTCTTTTCACCTGTCTTTATATAGCAGCCGGCAGGGCGGACATAGATCTCTGAGCCTTCCTCACGGAGAAGCTCCTCAAAGATCGATTTCAATTTTCTTTCCTGGCAGATCTGTGTGACAATGAGGCTCGTGATGTTGCTGCTTATTACGAAATCATTGACTTCGGCGATCTCCGCAAGCTCCTGGTTTTCAGTTTTCAGCATTTCGCTGGTTACGGTCATCCTGTAGCCCTTTGCCTCGGAAAGATATTTGAGCTGCAGTAATACAAGCAGGATCTTCGCATCCTTCTGTTCTACTGCCTCATCATCCATGCCCTCTTCATTATCGGCAAGTACAAGGATGGTATTATTCTCCTTCAGAAGTGATTCAAGTCCGCTGCGGCTGTAGATATCACATTCAACAACTTCAACTGTAATATTCTCAAGCTCTATATTCTCTATCTCTTCCCTGCAGAGAGCCTGGCTTTCGGGAAGGGCTACGGTCATCCTGGAGCCGGGGGCAACATAATTATCCTCTTCCTCAAGGATATGCTTTATCTTACTGCTGTAACCAAGGATCAGCATATCATTTTTCTCCGGAGGATCTTTTCTGAACTCTTTATTGATATGCTCTTCATTTACCGCGTGGGGAGTATCATCCATGTGGCTTTCTCCGTCATCTTCGGCAAAGAGGATCAGTTTATCGCCCTTTTCGGCCTTAATATCACGTTCGGGATTCAGAAGTATCTCCCCATTCGCTTTTTCAAATCCGATGACCGTGGATAACGGGAAAAGACGGTTAAGCTCAGAGATAGTCCTGCCGGCTGCTTCGGGATGCTCTTCGATATAGAATTCGCTTCCGTCTGCATCGAATATGTCCGAGTAAACCCGGGAAAGTCCGGCATTACGGCCGGTATGGGCAATGATCCTGCTCATTATGTCATTAAAGCTCAGGATCTCGGCATAGCCTTCACCGGCAACCTCAGCTGCTTCCTTATTCTCTTCATCACGGATAACTGCCGTGATATATGCCTTGTCATTATGGTATTCCTTCAAGAGCTTTGTGACGGCAAGAATGGATTTCAGTGTCCGTGCATCATTATCCGCGTTTATTATGACACTCTTACAGGTATCAAAAGAGCAGACCTTTAAGTCATTTACATCTGAAATATTACCGCAGCGGCAGATGATCCGGGTTGTTTTCGTATCGGGAAAGCGGTCATTGATCCTGTCATCCATAACGTCTTTGTCTTCTTTGTCGTCCATGATCACGAGAGCTTCCCTTTTATGGTTGGCATTACATTCGATAAGCTCTGACACTATCGTGAAAAGGCCGCCGTCGGTTCCGAGGATGATCACATGCCCTTCCTCGACAACCACGGATTTGCCCTTGCGGAGTTCCTGTATTTTCTCGTCAATGGCATTGCATATGATACCTGTCAGGGTAGAGAAAATGAAAATACCGAGGAAGGTCACAAAGAGCATCCCGAAAACAAAGGGAAGATCTGTCAGTTCATCTCCGCAGACTGTGCCGGGATCCAGAACATGGATAAGGCTGAGCCAGAGACCCTGTCCTATGCCGGGGCCGTTACTGCCTCCTGCGATCGCGATTATGATACCCATAATGATCACGGCTCCAAAGGAGGCAATGGTCAGAAGCTTTATCAGGGCTGCGGTTCCCTTTGACATCTGGTTATCAAACCAGTATGTGAATTTGTTTTTTTTCATTGATGTATGTCCTTTCCGGATCAGTTAAATTTATTTTTTGGGCGCTTTAATCATGTCATTATACCACAGTAATGCATTTTTCCCAGCCCTTGATTTTGCCGCGGAAAAAACGGATAATTTAAAAAATGTCCGAGGGGAGCTATCAGAAAAAGGACATTGATGAAAGGAGCGGGAAATGAGAGTCGGTATTTTGGGAGCAGGCGGAATAGCCGTGGAAATGGCGAAGACAATAGCGGGCTTAGACGATGTGGAGGCTTATGCCGTTGCATCAAGAGATAGTGATAAAGCCGGAGCCTTTGCAGCTAAATGGGGATTTGAAAAAGCATACGGATCATATGAGGATATGCTTTCGGACGACAGGGTGGATCTCGTATATATTGCGGTTCCCCACTCCCATCATCACAAATGGACAATAGAAGCCCTGAATGCCGGGAGGAACGTTCTCTGCGAAAAAGCTTTTGCCGCAAATACGGCACAGGCAGAGGAGATGATAAAAAAGGCGGAGGAGAAAAAGCTGCTTCTTACGGAAGCTATCTGGACCAGATATATGCCTTCGAGAAAGATCATTAAAGATCTTGTGGACTCGGGAGAGATCGGGAAGGTAGTCACGGTGGCATCCAATCTCGGCTACAGGATAGACATGAATGAACGTATGGTAAAGCCGGAGCTGGCAGGAGGCTGTCTTCTGGATCTTACGGTATATACACTTAATTTCTCAAGCATGATCCTCGGTGATGATATAAAGAGGATAGAGGCAGTCATGGTACCTACGGAAACCGGAGTCGACGGACAGGATACGGTAATGCTGGAATACCGTAACGGAGTGATGGCCAGCATGTTTACCACCATGTATGCTCTGACGGACCGCAGCGGGCTTATATGCGGGACAGACGGCTTTATCAATGTCCGGAATATCAATAATCCTGAGCGTATAACGGTTTATGAGCCTGACAGGACGGAGTACAGAATAAGGAAGGATATTGAGGTTCCGGAGCAGATCACGGGATATGAATATGAGGTGCTCGCGTGCAAAAGGGCGCTTGAGAACGGCAGCATAGAATGTGAAGAGATGCCGCACAGCGAAACGATCACCATTATGAAGCAGATGGATGAAATAAGGAAACAGTTTGGCATAGTATTTCCTTTTGAATAGAGGAGGTCATCCGGCTGCTCCGGGAGCTGTTTTCTTCTTTGCAAGCTGCAGAACCACTCCTGCCGCGATCAAACCAAGACCCAGTGCGTCCGTTAGGGTTCCGGGGAAGACCATTAAAATGCCGCCGGCGATCAGTAGTATGCGGTCAATGAATCCCATATTGGTGAGGAGATATCCTTCCAGCGCCGATGCTATACCGACTATGCCGACAAGAGAGGTGGCATATATTACCACTACGTTAAGTGCGGTGGTATCGATAAGCAGCATTTCCGGGCTGAAACAGAATACATACGGGATCAGGAAGGCAGCGATCGCCATTTTTGTCGCATTGAAGGCTGTCCGCATAGGATTGGATCTCGCTATGGCACTCCCGGCATAGGCTGCAAGAGCCACGGGAGGAGTGATATCAGCGACTATACCGAAGTAGAAAACGAAAAAGTGTGCCGCAAGTATCGGAACACCCATACGCGTCAGGATAGGTGCACAGGTCGCTGCCATGATACAGTAGGTGGCTGTTGTGGGGACACCCATACCGAGAATGATGCAGCACAGCATAGTAAGAAAGAGCGCGATAAACAGCTTATCTCCGGCCACTGCCACAATGGCATTTATCATTTCATTGGCAAGTCCGGTCATGGTGATCGTTCCTGAGATCACTCCGGCTACTCCGCAGGCCGCGCCAACGGTGATAGTTCCCTTTCCTCCGGCTTCCAGTGCTTCCAGGAATTTCTTCAGTGTAAAGCAGTTTGCCGTCTCATCTTTATTTCCCAGAAATGTCTCAAATAATGCTCCGCCGTCTCCTTTATTTTTTAGCGAAAGATAAGCTTCCCTGTAGCTTCCGCTCAGGATGCCGTCCACTATGCCGGCAAGCATCGCTACGACAATGGACAGAGCTGCTGCCCTCTGCATGGTCATCATATTGTTTGAGACCCAGATGACGAGAAGGATAAGTGGTGAGAGAAGATAGATTTTTTTCAGAAGCTTTGTAAACTTAGGAAGATTTTCTGCAGGGATACCGGAGAGCCCGTATTTTTTCGCTTCAAGATGAACAGCTATGAAAATACCGGTGAAATACAATGCGGCCGGGAATATGGCTCTCACAAGTATATCGGAGTACGGAACGCCTATGATATCAGACATAAGGAAGGCTGCAGCACCCATTATCGGAGGCATGATCTGTCCTCCGGTGGACGCGGCCGCTTCAACGGCTCCCGCAAATTCAGATTTATAGCCGGTCTCCTTCATCATCGGTATCGTAACCGAACCGGTGGTAACG
Organism: uncultured Lachnospiraceae bacterium; assembly: GCA_947165275.1. GTDB lineage: Bacteria > Bacillota > Clostridia > Lachnospirales > Lachnospiraceae > NK4A144. The sequence continues at coordinate 8,046 of CAMUZQ010000086.1, forward strand.
GTATTTCCCACGGAGGAGCCGCTGACCATTCCGCAAAGAGCGGAGGAGATAACGGCCACCTTTGCAGGTCCGCCTGCGAAACGGCCGGCAATACAGTTTGCTATATTGATGAAGAGCTCCGAAATACCGGTGCGTTCCAGAAAGGCACCAAAGATAATGAAGACGACTATGTATTTCGAGCATACGTTTATGGGCGTTGACAGTATCCCCGTTTTATCGTAAAACAGATTCCGTACAAGATAGCGGAGTCTTCCCGCAAAGGAAGGATTTGTCAGACCGTAGCATAGTGCATAGATTATGAAAAACAGGGCAACGATCAGGATGGGCCAGCCGACGCTTCGCCGGGTGACTTCCAGAAGAGCGGCTATACCGACCACGGCTATGATGATCTGATAGGGTTCAAATCTCGTTCCCTGCTGAATGATCTGTTCCGCATTAAAGGTGTAGTACAGAAAAGCCCCGGTTCCAAGGATCATAGCTATAACATCATACCAGGGTATGTGATTTTCCCTGTGATTGTTCTTTTCCGCGGGATAGTACAAAAACCCCATGAGCACGATGATACCCATAAAGGATGTCAGACGGATCTCTTCAAGAAAGGTTGAAAAAAGTGTTACCCAGATACAGAACAGCGAAAAACCTATAAGAAGGGCTTTTACCAGTATGGCCGGCTTTCCTGTCCAGATACGGACATTGGATTCCCGGTCATATTTTTTCATGACCGCCTCAAAATCCTCCTGATCCAGCTCGTATTTCTTCTTTTCATCGATATGGTCACTCATAAACTCTCCTTATTTATTCCTGTGTTTCAACATTGATGCCGTGCTCTGCGTAATATCTGGCGGCTCCGGTGTGGAAGGGAACGGTTATCCCGGATGTGGCATTTTCAACCGAAAGCTCTTCGCCCTTGGCGTTCTCTTTTTCGATCTCCTCCGAATGGTCAAAGACAGCAGCCGTGAGGCTGTATACGACATCTTCATCAAGATCGGCATCAACTACAAGGGTTGCCTTGATGGTTATGGTATCAATCTTCTCATCCTGACCGGGATAGGTTCCGGCAGGTATCTCTATTGGTGCGTAGAAGGGACTGCTCCCCATGATCCGGTCACGAAGCTCCCCGTCAATCGGGATCAGGAAAACACCGTTTGTGGTGGCAAGCTCCGTGATAGCGGATGTGGGAGCGCCGGCCACGATAAAGGCCGCGTCGATCTGTCCGTCCTTCAGTGCTTCCTTACTGTCGTCAAAGCTCTGATACTGGGGATTGATGTCGTCGACCGAAAGCCCCGCTCCATCCAGAACATCTATTGCATTGAAGTACACACCGGAACCGGGGGCACCGATGGAAACACTTTTTCCCTTCAGATCGCTTACGGATCTGATATCTTTTTTCATTGTAATGAGCTGTACCGTCTCGGCATACAATGCCCCGAGCACACGGAAATCCCTGCAGGGACCGTCGGTCTCAAAGGATCTGCTGCCATCCCAGGCATAATTCATTACATCCGACTGGGTAAAACCGATCTGATAATCGCCGTCCCCTATACTCTGGATATTGGCCTTTGATGCAGCTGTGGAAACCGCGGTAACACTGTAATCCGTGTAATTCTTCATATACTGGGCGAGGACTCCGCCAAAGGCATAATATGTTCCGGAGGTTCCGCCTGTTCCCATCATCATGCGCTGTGAACCGCATCCGGAGAGGATGATCAGAAAAGCGGCAATAAGCAGACAGCAGACTTTCCGCCCCGATCGTTTATTTTGGGTCTGTTTAATGCTTTTTTTCCTCCGTAAAACCATCCGTTCAATCCTCCTTCAATAATGCAAGAACCATATCAGCACAGGATGCGATACTTATCTTTCCCGTATCGAAGCAGAATGTATAATTTGCCGCATCGGAGATATCACATCCCGTATACTGTTTATAAAAAGTCCTGCGCTGGCTGTCACGCTTTTCAATAAATTTTTCTGCCTGTACCGTACCTTTTTCCGGAAGCTCTTCTGCGCGCCGGAGCCTTATTTTAAGAGGAGCATGCAGGTAGATGCTTATGCAGTCTATCCCTGATCCGGCAAGTATCCTGTCTGCGCATCGTCCAACTATGATGCACGGTTCAGCAGCAAGCTTCAGGATAAGCTTTTTTTCAGCTTCAAAGATCGCATCATGGGAACTCATATAAGAGACGGTGGTATTAAACAGATCCC
>CAMUZQ010000087.1 GCA_947165275.1 uncultured Lachnospiraceae bacterium
GCTTATCGGCCTCTTCCTGCTTCTTCTTATCCTCTTCTGCCTGCTTCTGCTTATCTTCCTCTTCCTGCTCCTTCTTTTCCTCTTCTGCCTGCCTCTGCTTATCTTCCTCTTCCTGCTTCTTTTTATCCTCTTCTGCCTGCTTCTGCTTATCTTCCTCTTCCTGCTTCTTCCTGGCTTCTTCCTCGGAATTCTGATCGTTTCCTTCCGATCCGGTCTCTTCCTTCTTTGTCTCTTCCTTCTTCGGCTCCTCCTTAGGCTCCTCAGAATCTGACTTCTCTTCCGCCCGCTTATTTACGACCACCTGTAAAGGCTGTCCTGCTGACTTACTGACGCCACCTGCTGAGGCAGTGATATTAAGGGTGGCATTATAATTGCCTGCTGAAGCAGATCCATTCTTCATCCTCGGAATGACATCTATTCTTGCAGATCCATTGGCCCCCAGACTCTGAGGGAATGAGCCTATCTGGAAATCGATCCCGTCCTTAACCTCAACTACTGCAACCGAAGTTGCTACCTCAAAGTCGTTGGGATTTCTGATCTCTATGGTCTTTCCGCCCGGTGCCCCGTCTCCTTCATTGATCTCGAACTGTACCGGAGGGAAAATGATAGCCTGAAGCTCCTGCTGCTTCGGCTGCTCCTGCTGCTCCTGCTGCTGTTGCTGCTGTTGTTGCTGCTGTTGCTGCTCCTGCTGCTGTTGCTGTTGCTCCTGCTGTTGCTGTTGCTCCTGCTGTTGCTGCTGTTGCTGCTCCTGTTTTGGTTCCGGCTCCGGCTCCGGTTCCGGTTCCTGAGGTGCTGAATCGTCACCATGTTCTACCGGCTCTGAATAGTCGTCTTCGTATTCATCTCCGATGAGATCATCTCCTTCGTCCGCATAAGCGACTGCCGGGATACTGAAAGAATTTAAGATCAGCATCGCCGATAGCACAAAAGCGGAAAACCTACACAGTCTCCTTTTTTTCATATTTGTCCTCCTTGATCTTTAATGTAAATACATACTAATCTGTTATACGAACAAAACCATCCGCTGGCAATCGTATGACGCCGGAATTCTCTGACGTCATACCTCCCGGGCACAACATTTTGTGGCAAGTCTGCATAACAAGTACACATTATAGCATACTTTCCGTAATATATTTACATAATTCAAAAAAAAGCACAAAAAAAATCATAAAAGTGCGTAAATACGCAATTTTATGATTTTATCCGATTAACATAATTTGTTTTTAATCGTTAAATCTTACAATATTTTCTGTATTTAATGTGAAATCATAATAATTAAGATCCTCTCTTTCGGTCCAGCCTATCTCCTTCCAGAAAGCATTTCCCACATCATTATGTGTAAAGGCAATAAGAGCGACTTTATTGATCCCCTCCTTCTGAAGCTCTTCCATACACCGTACCACCATGGACTTTCCGATCCCCTGCTTACGATAGGACTCCGCCACGCATACATGATATAATGTAGCTCTTCTTCCGTCATGACCGCAGAGGATAGCCCCTACTATATGACCGTCCTCTATGGCGACCGTCGAGAGTCCGGGATTTCTTTCTATAAACTTATTTACTCCCTCTCTGGAATCATCCATGCTCCTTATCGCAAAGCCCTTTATCGTCATCCACAGAGATCGTACCGCGTCATAATCCGACGCTCTCATTTCCCTGATCTCCATTAAGGCACCATCGGGATCGCAGACAGTCCCTCATCTTCGGCAAATCCGAACATCACGTTAAAATTCTGCACAGCCTGCGAGGCCGCTCCCTTTTCCAGATTATCAAGCGCTCCCATCATTATGATATTCCCTGTCCTGTCGTCTATCCTGAAGTTCACATCCACATAGTTGCTTCCCTCCACGAATCTGGTCTCGGGACACACATCCTTTTTCAACACCCTGATAAACCTCTCATCACCGTAATACTTATCATATACCGACTTTACATCCTCATATGAATATCTGCCCTTAAGCCTTGCCGTCTCGGTTGCGAGTAAACTGCAATGTGACCTCCTCTCCGTAAGCATAGCCGAGCTGCTCTTCTATCTCAGGCGTATGCCTGTGAGTCGTGACACCGTATGCCTTCGCAGACTCATTTACCTCGCAGTACAGATTCGCCACCTTGGCACCCCGGCCTGCGCCGGACACCCCTGATAAAGCATTTATAATAAGCGAATCTTTTTCTATCATATGCTCCTTCATAAGAGGATAAGCCGTAAGTATGGAACAGGTAGTGAAACATCCCGGATTTGCAAGAAGCCTGGTATCACGGATCTTATCCCTGTTTATCTCCGTAAGTCCGTACACAGCCTCCTCTATAAGCGCCGGGGAATGATGCTCCATACCGTACCATTTTTCATAAACGGATACGTCCTTTATACGGTAATCGGCAGACATGTCAATTATCCTGCACTTATCCAGGACATCCTCTGTGAGCTCTCCCTGCAGATAACCCTGAGGAGTGGCGGTAAATATTATGTCAACCTCATCAGCCATGTCAGCCAGACTGATATCCGTACATTCCTTTTCGATTATCTCAAAAAAGTTTCTGTATATATCCTCATAGTTTTGTCCGGCAAAGCTCCTTGAGATCAGCCATTTTATCTCTACATCCTTATGTCCCAGAAGGAGACGCGCTATCTCCGCTCCTGCATATCCTGTCGATCCGATTATCCCTGCTTTTATCATATTTTTTCCTTTGCAAACTCCGCGTATCTTTTTGTTATCGCCTTTTTATCAAATATACTGAATTTTATCACTGCGCCGTCAGCCATCTTGAAGCTGGTCCCGCTGACTGAAACGACATGATTCATATTTATGACCGTCTTTTTCGTGACCACGATAAAGCTCTTCGGATCGAGAAGATCATAAAATGCGGGCATATCCGTCATGGCATGGAAGGACCTGTCTCCCTTCAGGGCCACAGCTATATAATAATCCTTATCCACTGCATATAATATCTCATCCGGAGAGATATAAAGCGTATCATTATCTCCCCGCAGTTCGATACGATAAGGTTTATTCTCATGCACCCGGGTCGCTATATCAATGATCCTGGAAAAATCCTTCTGCCAGAGCGGCTTTTGCATGAAAGAAATCCCTTCCTCATCTCCGTATCTGGCTCTGTAATCGATCTTATCGTAACACAGGATCAGCTTTCCCTCAGCTCCGCGGTTTCTGAGATCCACAGCAACCATCATACCGTCCCGTGTAGTTTTGGTCACATCTATCAGAAAAAGATCATATTTAATGAAATATGGGAGCAGGGCCTCCTCGCTCCCATAAGTATCATAATAAATGACCTCTCCCTTTTTTATCCTCTCATCCCGCTCTCTGGAAAGCAGCCTTTCAAACTGCTTTCTGTCAGCGGGATCATCATCCAGGATGGCGATGAAAACTGCCATTTATTCCTTATCACCTGAATTGCTGCCGGCCTTCTTCGTACCGGCCCTTTTTGCAGCCGTTTTTGCCCTGGCTGCAGTCTCCTTAGCCTTTGTCTTTGCCTTGCCTGCGGTTTCCTTAGCCTTCGTCTTTGCCTTATCAGCTGTACTCTTCGCTGCAGTCTTTGCCTTTCTTGCAGTTGTCTTTGCCGTATCCTTTGCTTTGGACGCAGTATTCTTAGCCGCGATCCTGGCTGTCCTTGCTGTAGTGGGCGACTTATGATGAGCCTTTCCGGACTGCTGCTGCATCTTCATCGCGCGGACCCAGGTTGAGAGTCCGAAAAGCGTGATGAAGCCGGAAGCATCCTTATGATCATACAGCTCTCCTGTCGTGAAGCTTGCGATATCCTCATCATAGATAGAATAGGGGGATGTCTCACCGGCCTTGATTATATTGCCCTTATAGAGCTTGAAGGTCACCTCTCCGGTCACATACTCCTGAGTGGACTTAATGAAGGCAACAAGAGCGTCAGCAAGAGGAGTGAACCATTTGCCTTCATATATGGTCTGTGCAAGCTCCTCTCCTATCTTTCTCTTCACTCTCATGGTCTCGCGGTCAAGCACCAGCTCCTCGAGCTGCTCATGAGCGGCGTACAGGATAGTTCCTCCGGGTGTCTCATAGACTCCGCGGCTCTTCATTCCCACGACACGGTTCTCCACTATATCGATGATCCCGATCCCGTGCTTGCCTCCGAGCACATTAAGAGTACGTATCACATCTGCTATCTTCATCTTCCTGCCGTTAACGGCAACTGGTATTCCCTTTTCAAATTTCATTGTCACGTACTCGCCCTTTGCCGGAGCCTTTTCCGGTGTCACTCCCAGCACAAGGAGTTTATTGTAATCCGGCTCCGAAGCAGGATCCTCAAGCTCCAGCCCTTCATGGCTGATATGCCATATATTTCTGTCACGGCTGTAGGAATTTGATGCCGAGAAGGGAAGAGTGATACCATGCTCCTTTGCATACTCCAGCTCATCCTCTCTTGACTGCATTGTCCACTTGGGATCTCTCCAGGCTGCGATTATCTTAAGATCGGGAGCAAGAGCCTTGATGCCAAGCTCAAATCTTATCTGATCATTTCCCTTTCCGGTCGCTCCGTGGCAGATCGCCGTAGCATGCTCTTTTCTTGCTACCTCCACAAGTCTTTTTGCGATTATGGGTCTTGCAATAGAGGTCCCCAGCAGATATTTATTCTCATATACGGCATGTGACTGTACACAGGGCACGATCACTTCCTCACACATCTCATCAGTCACATCCTCTATATAGAGTTTCGAAGCACCTGAAGCTGCAGCTCTTTCCTCCAGCCCGTCCAGCTCATTTCCCTGTCCGCAGTCTACACAGCAGCAGATCACATCATAGTCATAGTTTTCCTTAAGCCATGGAATGATGACTGTAGTGTCCAGTCCGCCTGAATACGCCAATACAACCTTTTCTTTTTTTGCCATGTCTGTCTCCTTATAATATTAATAATAATTATTTATCTATTCTTCCTTAGAATGACACTATAATGCCGCCATCGGAGGCATACAGTGTACTGACTCCTGCAGTATCCAGGATCATTGCCGCCTTAAACTCCGCCTTCGATATGAAATCCGCAAGTACGGCCGCTGCCCTTTCGTAGCAGTTGCAATGATTGATTATGAGTATCCTCTCCTTTGTATCCTTGATCCCCTCAAGAGAGAGCTCGACCATCTTTTTGAGCGCCCCCTTTATCCCTCTCTGAATACCGGCTGCCTCCACCATGCCGTCGACACCGACGCAGATCGGCTTGAGATTTAATACATTTGCGGCGAAGGCCTTTGTATTTGACAGTCTTCCGTTTTTTCTGAAGACCTCGAGAGACTCCAGCACAAAATATGTCCTGGTACGGGCAATGGCTTTTTCACAGGCTTCGACTATCTCATCAAAACCCCGGCCCTCCTTAATTAGCTCACTGATCTTCAGAGCGACCTGGGCCTCAGCTCCCGATGCGGATTTTGAATCAAAGACATATATCCTTTTGCCCTTTTCGATCTCCTCCTTATGCTCCTCCTCGTACAGCTCCTTTGCCAGGACCGCCGAATTGTATGACCCCGACAGACAGCTTGAAAGAGTGACGACAAAAACCCATTCCTCACTGCATTCGTACGCCTTCAGATAACTGTCCGGTGAAGGGCAGGCCGATCTGGGTACTCCCTTACAGGAAGCAATAAGCTTCAGAAAGCTTTTCTGATCGAAGCTCTCATCATCGATGACCTCATGATCATCCACAGTTAAAGTAAGCGGCACATTCTCACAGGGAAGCTCCTTTTTAAGCTCCTCCGGGAATTCACAACAGCTGTCAGCAATTATCCTGATACTCATGCTCTCTCCTCTCCTGATTACACCTCAGCTGCTATATAACCCCCATGCACATCGTATCCGAAATACGATGAATATATGCACGGGATATATTATTTCTATGTCAGATATATGATCTGAAATCTGTCTGCAGTCCTTCCAAACACTTCCCTCGCAAGCGCATGGTCAGAAAAAACATCCATGATTATAAGCACAGGAAGCTCTCTCGGGAAAGCCTGCTGGATCCTCGAGGACTCATGACCTGCTTCCTCGGTTGCGGCCTGGATATACTTCCTCGCCCCTCTTATGACACTTAACTGCCTTCTCTCAATCTCTACCCTGTGCTTGAAATTCTCAAGCGCATCAGACGCCTCTCCTACCCGGTCGGCATCCAGGGAAGCTTCCTTTATATGCTCTCCTATTTCATTTACGACAGCAAGCACGCTTTCATACTCCTGTCTGCACCCGTCCGCTTCTCCTCTTAGCTTGTCAAGCTTATTCTCCTGCCTTCTGCGCCACTGTCTCCTGAAATAAAAAACAAAAAGAGCAAAAAGCAAAAGCAGAAAGCCATCATATATGGTATCAAATGACCCGTTTACCGCCCCAGGAAGCTCAAACCGGAATACGACTCCCGCAAGGACCAGTCCCAGGCCTCCTATAAGGCATATAAGTGAAAGAGCGAGGCTTAGAAAATGCTGCGTATTCTGCCGGCGCATATTCTGCGCCTTGCTTACTTTGTCCTCGGCCGCATCCATTACTGTCTTTTTTTCTTCCAGAGTCTTGAGAGCCTCAGCCTCCTGCTCCCTGAGTACCTTGACATCATCGCTTTTCTGCTTGCATTTTTTGAGCTCCTCCATGAGCTCATACTGCTTCTGTTCCTCCTTATAGCGGGCTTCCTCAGTGACTCTTGAGCCTCCTCTGGTAAGCCTCGTCTCAGCCCTCTGCAGAGCTTCAAGACTCCTTTTTGAAAGTGTCCTCTCCTCCTCCGCATTCATAAGCGACATCAGCAGATTCCTGTCCTGCATGGAATAATCATCATATGAGGTCCCGTCTATTATTGTCGCATTGTTTACGTACTGATCCCTTGTCACTCCCATAAAATAGGCCGGATCAAAGCCCATGACCGAGCCGTCCCTTTCCGATACGACCTTTACCGTATCCATCGACGGATCTATGGCCCCAAAGCTCCTGATGACGGAATATTCCGCACCCTCGGCGGATATCCGCATTGCTCCGCCGAAGCCGGACGCATCTCTCGGGACATACTGTGCCCTGATCTTCTGCTGCCCGTCAAGTCCGAATATCATTGCAATGATAAATTCGGAAATAGCCGATCTGTCCCAGACCGTGCCTACTTCCTTTATATTCATTCCCTGTGTAAAAACATAATCTGCATTTTTCAGATTTCCGAATCCATCTATATGGATACTGATTATCCTCAAAATACATCTCCTCCCGATAGCGCCGTGATACCAGCCCTTATTATATCCTTTTTAAGGTCCAGAGACTCATTGCCTTCACTTACCCGCTTTATGAATCTGTCCCTCAGATTATTCTCCGTAAGACTGTCACTGTCCACATCGAAAACTACATCATCCGTGACAGAAACTGCAAAGTATTCTCTTCCCAGAGCTTTTTCCAGAGCCCTGTTATCTACAATATGATTCAGATCCATAGTCCCTACCAGATTCAGATGGACCATGGCGGCGCCGTTTATTCCCGGCATATTTCCGAGCTCCCGTCTCACATTATCTATCAGGGCCTCAGAGCTTCCCACACCGGTTATATCTACCTCAGCTTCATAGCACAGTCTCTTGCCACATCTTACGAAAACAGGCGAGAGCTGCTTTCCGGCTGTATATATCTCTATGAAGCCTTTATTCCCGCCCTCTTCAAAGGCAAGGGCTTCAAGAGATCCCGGCGCGCAGAAATATCCGCCGCCTCTGAGCTCTCCATGCCTGTATGTTCTCTCAAGTCCGATACCCAGGTAGGATATCCCCCTCTCTTCGAATCCTTTGATATTCAATAATCCCGAGGTGATAACTATATTAAGCTGCTTGTCATCAAAAAGCGGCAGCTTCGTGGATTCATATACTCCGTAGATGTCAACCTCATCTATTGTGATCTTCTTGTCAAGCTCACTCAGGATCCGGAAATTATCAGGCAGATACTTCTCCAATGAGAAAAAAGCGGATTCATATGAATTACCCGGAAGCAGTATGAAAAGTATGCCGTGAGCCTTTTTTATGGCAGAATAAACCCTGTCTATGGTAGCTCTGGAGATATGCTCCGGATCAATAAGCCCGCCGGTTATCATCACTGCTTTTACATCCTCGGTAATGGCAAATTCCACCATCTGCTCAAATGATGATATTATCTCCTGTTTACGGGTTGCCGACTTTTCAGGCGACAGGATCCCTCCAAACGGTATATCGAGATGTATGTCTGAACAGTGTATAAGCTTCAATTCTCTACTCAGCCTCCGCTGCGCCCGCTGCTGCCTCCTGGATCGCCTGCATTACCATCGCCTGCTGGGCTGCAGCTGCGTCCTCCGCTGCCGTATCCTGCCCTGCGTTTTCCACGGCTCCTGCGGTATTGTCAGCTGGAGCAGCTGCATTTGTATCATCACCCGCATTATCCGTTGCTGCCCCGTTGGTCAGATTATCCCTCGCTCTTTCGGCATATTCGGAATCCGGCATCTGATTCACTATCCTGCTGTATGCCTGCGTGGCATGTATGCTGTCTCCGGAATCCTTGTAGCTCTCAGCCAGATAGAACCACGCCTCATCACTCATGGGCGCTATCTCCGTTGCCTTTGTAAGGTCAGCTATGGCCGACTGGTACTGCTTGTTTTCAAACTCATTACGGCCGCTCTCAATATAGGTTCTGGCTGCCCTGGAGGAGACATCCTTATCAATATATGAGTACAGGCTTCTGAACGCTTCCGAATATATGGAAGGATCCAGCTCTGAAGCACTGTTCATGCTAAGGCTCAGGCTGTTTGCCGACACCGTCTCCACAGGTATCCTCTCAAGCATTGCCTCAGTACCGGTCACATCCTCGGGATCCTTTATATAATTCAGGGCAGCCTCGGCAAGATAATCATATCTCTCCGCCATGCCCGAGTTTCCTGCAAGATCCCCGAGACTTCCCTTCAGTTCATCATTTTCATTCTGAAGAGCCTGTATCCTTTTATCCTGCTCCTCTATGTCGGCATTCTTTGAGGTAAGCTCATCACTTACCTCCTTAAGCTGATCGTTCATTTCCTCCGACGCGCTTCTGATCCTCGAAGGCAGCACAAGAAACAGCATAAGCGCACATCCTCTGATGATTCCTATGACACTATTGAGGAGAGCCGAGGAATTCCTTCTCTCTCCGGTATTCACAGGCTGGATTATGGTTTCATTGCCGCTGGTATATGTGATGGAATCAGAGCTTGCCCGGCTCTTTCCTTTTTTCTTCCTGGAGCCCGGTTCTTCAGCATATCTTGCCGCGATCCCGTCCTCGGCCTCCTTCAGATAATACAATATCCTTGTATTATTTCTGTCTATCCTTACAGCCTGACTCAGTATCCTTTTTGCCCTGCTGAATTCCTCCGACTGAAGGTACAAAAGACCAAGCAGCTCATAGGCAACCACCAGATTCGGGTTCATCTGGAGGACCTTTTTCAGCTGGATAACAGCAAGATCAAGGCTCCCCTGCCTCGCATACAGCAGAGCCTGATTATACTTTTTTATGGACTGGTTTATGGTATCCAGCCTGCTGGGGTTAGCCTGGATAGTCTCGATGAAATCATCGGCTATATTCTTGTCAGGCTTCATGCTCTTGCTGACTACCCACTCGGAAAAAGCCGCCACGGCTTCACCCATCTCGAAATATACAAGTCCGAGCAGGTTCCTTGCCTCAATATTCGTACGGTTAAGCTTGATACATGCCCTGAGCGATATCACTGCCCCTGACAGATCACGCACCTTCGCCTTGGTCAGTCCGTCATTGTAATATTGATTGGAAGTCCATATTATACGTCTGTATTCTCTTATATCCGCGCCGCAGTTGGTGCAGAAGGTATTACTGGTGAGTTCGGCCCCACAGTTAAAGCATCTCATTGTATATTGTTTCTCTCCTCGAGATGTACAATAAGATCAACCATGTCAGTCACATCAAGTGCCCTTATCTGACTCTCGGCATCCTCCACCTCCGGCGAGGGATGGAATTTTTTCAGTTCTTCCTCAAAATCTATCATTTTATCTGCCCTTATTTCTTAAGTCCGGCTATTCTTTTCCTTCTCCATTTTTCATATCATTTAAGAATTCTCCTTCAAACCTTA
>CAMUZQ010000088.1 GCA_947165275.1 uncultured Lachnospiraceae bacterium
TCATATACGCATATCCATCGATCTGTCCATGTACATCATTTGAATGAAGGATCACGGTCTTGCCGTCATACCCGCCCCTGGCATATACAGCCCTTCCTCCGGCAAAGATAAAAAATGCAAAGCATAATACAAATGAAAATGCCAGAACCTTTAGTAATGACCCGCTTCTTTTCATACTCCGTTTACCCTTCCTTTCTTCTTCCCTGTATTCGCCTGTACAGATCTGTAGAGCATCTGCACCGGAATCTCCCTGACAGATGACTGTATCTGAGAATATAATACCTCCGGCTGAACTTCATTGAGGCGATAATGAATGGCACTCTTCCGTAACAGTCTGATTGAATACCAAGCCTTTTTTCTCCATCAGATCTAAAACAAGCTTCGGATCCCGTGAAGTCATCAGCGCATTTCTTTCCTCGGGAGTATACCTTGAAACAGCTTCCTTCAGACTCTTTGTCATCTCCCGCTCGCCTGTCTGATGAAAATGCTCCCCACAGAGCACGGCAGCAGCATCTTTGAAGATCTCCCTGATCCCGCCGCAATGCGGTTTTCTCAGATCTCCTGTTTTCATGTAGGCCTTGGCAGCGCATCCTCCCCCGCATACAAAGACATAAGGACATCTCATGCACTCAGGCATCTGTGCAGTATTCCGGAAGGTCCACTTAAGAAGCTCAAAGTTAAAAGCAAATTTCTCCTTTTCCATATCGATACTGCCCACACGCATTTTATCTATAGCCGCAAAATTCCAGCAGGTGTAGACTGCACCTTCCCTGTCTATGAGATACATCATTTTCTCAGCTCCGCAATAGGAGTCCACGGGCATGAGATATTCCTTCTTTTCCATTAATCTTGTTAATTTAGATACGATCTTTCCGTATTCGGCAACATGCTTCATGGCGTCTTTTTTTTCAAAACCGTTTCGCACAAGGTTCTCCACAATATCACCGCTGCTGACTCCATAGTCTTTCCCGGGATAGTTTTCTCCTTCGGTCGGAGCAAAATAATAATGAAACTCAGGATGGCCGGTAAAGCCCTTCTCCTCAAAAACCTGCATCAAATCGTGCACACTGTCAATATTCCCGGGTCCCGTATTGATCCGTACATGCACATGGACACCCTTAGACAGGACCAGACTGATATTTTCAAGGATCTTATCATAGCTTCCGCCTCCGCCAATAAAGACTCTCCTCCTGTCATTTTCCTCCTTTGTCCCGTCAAGGGTGATCTGCAAAGACTTAAAGGGATATCCCGACAGGATATCCTGGAAATGCTCCAGACTGTAGCCATTGGTCACTGCTCTAAGCTTCATTCCCGCTTCTGCCGCTTTTTTTGCGATGTGCTCGATTATCTCCCTGTTTTCCGGCAAAAAGGGCTCTCCGCCGTAAAGGCTGCACTCCGGGACCGCGATGCCACGCTTTTTCTCCTTTTCCATAACAGCAAAGATCTTGTCCGCCATCTCCTTTGACATGGTTTTTTTCATCCATTCTTCACCGCAGGACAGCCTGTGTTTTTCATAACAGTAGGGACATCTGAAATTACAGTCATAGGTAGGGATAATGTGCAGAACAAGCGTTCTCTCCGCAAAAAATCTCCGGTACACTCCTGTCAGCATCTTAAAATCCCCGATCTCCGTCTCAGGTGAATCAGTCAGATGTCCTCTTGACATAAGCCTCTCCAGCTCTTTTGCATCAAGCCTTCCGGCCTCTCCCTCTGACAAAGCGTCTGCTTCCGCTCTGTCCACCACGTCAAGCGCGCCATAGAGACCATTCACCAAAAGAGAATGAGTGTCATCCAAAGATATGATCGTTTCATAATTGCTGAGTATCGTCTTCATCTTTATTATCCTTCCTGTGCATCACTCTGCCCGTCGGCTCTGTGTGTCACTCTATGCTTTATGATCAGATGATGTACTCATGTCTTTTCTACGCTTCTTTAGTGATCAGTTTCCAAGTAAAACATAATCCGTACTTCCGAGGCAGGCCATGACAAGCTCACTCGCAAGAGTTCCCGTCATATTCCTGTCATCCAGAAGCGGGTTGGTTTCAACAATATCGATCGCCCTGAGATATCCGGAATCATGTATCATCTCACAGATGATAAACGCCTCTCTCTGTGTAAGCCCGTTAAGCACCGGTGTTCCTACCCCCGGTGCGTGCACCGGATCAAGTGCATCCATATCAAAGCTCAGATGGACGGACTTTGTGCCCTCCGATGCTATATCAACAGCCTTCTGCATAACCGCTCTGATACCCATCCCGTGTACATCGCTTATTGAAAAAACAGTCACACCGGCTTCACGAAGCTTATCCTTTTCATCCGGATCGATGCTTCTGGCACCCACGATCACAACATTTTTCGTCGATGCCCTGGCCGTAGAAAACCTGACAAGCGAATCCGGTCCCAGCCCGCACAATGAAGACAGCGGCATCCCATGTATATTTCCGGATGGAGTGATCTTATCATCATTAAAATCAGCATGGGCGTCCACCCATATAATGCCTGTCTTTCCCAGATGGGTCAGGCTGGCTGATACAGATCCTGCAGCGATGCTGTGATCGCCGCCGAGAATGACAGGGAATCTGTTATCTTCATATGCTTCCAGAGTCTTTAAATACAGCCTCTCGTTGGCTCCATTTATCTCTTTCTCATAACGCATCCTGGGATTTCCCTCATCCTCGGCAACATCAGGTATCACATCCCCCTGATCCCTGACATCGAACCTCATATCCTTCATCCGGCTGATAAGTCCCGCATGCCGGATCGCAAGAGGTCCCATATCGACTCCCTTTCGTACCGCGCCAAGATCCATCTGCGACCCTATTACAGATATCTTCTGTATCTTATTCATGATACTTTACTGTCTCCTCTTCACATCAGTGCAAACCTGTTTTATACTTAATTTATATGAAAAAACAGAAATAATCAACAAGAGGAGGGATCATACCTGATGGGGTATCATCATAAAAAAGCCGGCATTCTGACTTGTACTCTTCTGGCCTCAGTAGTTTTAGCCTCCTGCTCCTTTGCTCCTTCCGGGACCGGACCGGAAGGGAGTCCGATCCCAAAAGAGACCGGAGATACTGTCGAAGCAGCTTCAGGATCAGATGATGCAGTGAACAGTGCCGTAGATTTTGATCATGAGTTAGACCAGTACGAGCCGAAAAAAGATCATTATAATTTCTATTTTACATATAAGATCGTCCATCCGTGGTGGGATGCCGTCGCTCTCGGCATGGAGGATGCCCAGAGAAAGTTCCTTGAAAAGGGCATAACAATCACATATGAGTATATGGCTCCGGAAGCGGCATCTGCCGAGGACCAGGCAAGGAGGCTGCTCGAGGTCAGAGACAGGGATTTTGACGTGATCGGCGTAGATGTCGCCGACGAGGAGATAATTTCTCCTATCCTTGATGATATGGTGGATTCCGGGTTCAAGGTGATGACTTTTTCCAGCTCTGATGCAGCCGAAGGATGTAAAAGGATAGCTTATGTCGGAAACACACACAACTATCAGGACGGTGCCGATCTGACAGAGGCCCTGTGTAAAAAGCTAGGATATAAAGGCAAAGTGGCTGTCCTCGTGGGAAGCGTGGGTGCTCCCTGCCATGAAGACAGGGCAAGAGGAGCAAAGGATACCATAGCCAGGTACAGTGACATGTCAATAGTCGCTACAGAGTATGATATGGATTCCGTTGATAATGCCTACAACCTTACAAAAAAGATCCTTGCGGATACTCCCGATCTTGACGGGATCATCTGCTGCAATATGAGCAATCCTGTCGGTGCTGCCAGAGCGGTGACCGAGACAGGCAGCGATACGGTCATAGTCGGTATGGATCACGACCAGGAAGCCCTGCATTATCTGAAAGACGGGATCATATATTGTCTCGGAGTGCAGGACTGTTATTCGATAGGCTTCGACACACTTCAGAACGCAGTAAAGATAGCCGACGGGAATAAACCGGGTGAATTGTTCAGGGAAAAGACAGACGAGATAACCACGGTAATCTATCAGGAGGACGCAGCGATCATGCTTGAACTGCTGTATGGGGATAACTGATGAAAAGACAGATCACTAAAAAAACCTTTATATTTACGGCGGTTATCGGAGGCATTATATTAATGTCAGTGGTTTTCGTCAATACGCTTATCTCCACAAGACAGACTGCCAGTGCCACAAATGAAGCCGTTGCCGAAGTGAGTTCATTTTATCTTGAAGCAATGGCGGATCGTTGTGCGAAAACCATCATGAATCTGATAAACAGCAACTTTGAGCAGATGGAAAAAGCCGTGGATCTCATCATTGATGAAGAGATCGGATCCGAGGAAGAGCTTCGTGAAGCGATAGGAAGTCTGACATCCCTGCTCTCGCTTGACCGCTTCGCGCTTGTAGATACCGACAATATCGTTTATACACAATATACCACCTATACCGGCGGCAGCCGGCATGCTTTCCTTTCTGATGACACAATGGATAAAAGATATATCAGTACGGTCTCTATTTACGGGTCTTCGAAACAGCTGTGTCTGGCTGCTCCCACTCCTGATTTCGAGATCGCAGGAAAGCATTACAAAGCGAGTTTTGTTCAGATTGATGTCAATGAGATATTAGATCTGCTGGCTTTTGAGGATGCAGGAGGGACTTATTTCGGACTCTACAGCAAGAACGGTGAAAACCTTTCAGGTACAAAACTGGGTTCATTTATTTCACAGCATAATCTCCTTGAAACGGTAAAGGAAGTCATTCCTGAGGAAAGCTGGAATGAACACTGTGATAATTTTTCAAACGCCGTGGAAGGAAGCATCACTTATACAGTCAACGGTACAGACGAGACCTTGTGCTATGTTCCGGTAGAGGGAACCGACTGGATGATGGTCGTCCTCATCAGCGACAGCGTCATACAGAACAGGATCCGCAGCATCAGCGGGAGAAGTCTTTCAACAAGCAGAAGACAGATAGCCTTCATACTGATATTTTCATTCATACTGCTCCTTGTTCTGTTACTGATGATGAAGATACTTTCAAAAAAGGATCTTGATACCTTCCGTAATATGGCAAATACGGATTCCATGACAGGCGTAAGGAATAAACTCGCTTATTCCGAGATGGAAACTCTCCTCGATCAGAGGATCCGGGAGAATGCAATTGAAAAACTGGCTGTAGTGGTATGTGATGTAAACGGACTTAAGCAGGTTAATGATACACTCGGACACACTGCCGGAGATGAGCTTATAAAAGAAGCGAGTTCGCTGATCTGCGGTCATTTTACTCATGGAGCCGTCTACAGGATAGGCGGAGATGAATTCGTAGTCATTCTTCAGGATAGGGTCTGCGATACACTACATGAAGAAATAGATAAGATAAACCGTGAGATAGAGGAAAATATGGAAAAGAACAAAGTAGTCATTGCGATCGGATATTCGGAGCTGACTCCCGAGGACCGGCTGGTTCACGAAATATTTGAAAGAGCGGATCAGATGATGTATAAGCGAAAAGCGCAGCTTAAACAAATGGGATCCCCCACAGGCTCGGACCGGGCTATGTAAGCAGTTTTGTCATGGTGCTATCGGCAGGCAAGGCAAGCAATTTGCAAGTTTATTTTTGTACAGTTCCTTAGGGAAACTCAAGTATTTTTTTATATAAAATATCAGCTATAAGCCTGTTTCCCGCATCATTCGGGTGGATTTCATCCGCAAAATACTCCGGTGTTTTCAGCGGACTGAATTCCATATTATAAAAGTCAACGACAGAAAATCCGTACCGGGAAGCAGCCTCTGCCTGATACTGCATGAATTGCGCCAGAGTTGCTCCCCTGTCCGTGCGGATCGCTTCAGAACGGTTCTTAAATGTAGTGACTATAATGATCTTTGTATAGGGAAATGCATTTTTCATATAGGAAAACGCAAAATCAACATCATCCTTATATCTCCCGTAATTCATGGGAGTCCCCCAGATAAAATCATCTACTCCCGCCCAGAAAACTATCACGGAGGTATCAACGGGAATACAGTAAAGCCTCTGCATTATACAGTTATTTATCCCGTAATCACCGATCTGCACTCCCTCAAAGCTTGAATTAATGACAGTTGCGCCGGAATACTGTCCCAGATAATCCGAAAAACTGATGTGCCGGCCGCTTATGTCTCTGTCCCCGCCGATCGCAAGAGTTATGGAATCCCCGACACAGTACATAGTCCTTCCCTGCATGGGCTTAATATCATATTCCGATGCATAGGCGCGATCAGCATTCAAACATAAAGAAATGACTGCCGTCACAAACAGGATACACGCTGCAGCTATAAGCTTAAGCTTAGAAACCATTCTCACCATCATCTCCCGTACATGACTGGTACCCCGAATATTAATTAACTGGCACATTCGCTTGTCTGATTGCCCATATGCTGCTTCATCCTCAATCGGCAATGCCCGCATTGCCTCATTCGGCTTCATTGCATATGAACAATCATCCTGCGTGAATGTACCAGAAATTTATTTTTCGGTGTACTCGTTGATTTACGTTAATGTTACTTAAGCTTTCTTTTTATCCGTTTGATTACTTCTGAATGCGGTATGGGCTTTTTGGTTTTAGTATCCATGTACCGATCACCCATTACATTGGATAAGATCACTTCTATGCCATATTGTTCTCTGAGCAGATCCTTCAGCATGCCCTTCTCCATTGATATATCCCCGATTGCTGCTCTCAGCTCGTTGCCTTCTATTATTGTACCGCCACTCACATTTTCCAGCTCATCATCATTCAGCTTCATCAGATCTTTATCCATTCCGTACCTCCTCGATAACCCCCTATATAATAATATACGAGCCTGTGGCAGCAATAGCAATGAAATTTGCGTCGGATCAAAGTCCGCGCTTGATCCGTAATATACTGTTCACGGATTCATTGATCTAATATATCATTTCTGCCCTTGCGGTGTCTATCTGCCGAACAGAGAAGATAGCGTAATGCAGTAAAATCCCGCATCGCGAGGCCGGCCCAGCGGGTTAGCGGCCGTCTTCTGATCGCTTCGCGTTGCGGGATCTGTTCAGTACCGATCCGGTGTCCTTATCAGCCTACAGCTTAAATGTCGAGAGCGTGCTTTCGAATTTCTTCTCAAGCTCCTCTACGGTAAGCTCGGATACTCCCTTTTCCACCGTGGTCTCAAGGGTAACCGTTATCACGCCTTTATCAGCCGGTACGGCATAGCAGACATATCTGAAGATACGCCCGTCCTCAAGCTTTTCATCATATTCCGCCCTTTTGCAGGAGATCCCGCTGCCTATCGTTGCATCAGCTGCCGTAAGGCCTTTTGCGTCCGTCCCGGAGAGCGCGGCTGCTATCGCGGCGTCCGTATCCTCACCCTCCGTCTTCTTCACAGCCATCAACGTCCCCGTCCATACATCATCCTTTTCGACGGCGCCGTATACATCGCCCTCATCATCGCTTGACAGGGCAAATTCCCTGAGATCATAGGTCATCTCATAGCCCAAAGGACTTGAAAATCTGTAAAACTGAGCCTCCTCCGGAGTATCCGGCGCATTCAGCACAGCCCTCGGAGAATGTCCGTGCTGCTGCCACTGTGTGATGTTCAGAGCGTTGGTATTTACGTACTCCGCTATAGCCTCCTCCTGAAGCTGGTCCAGTCTGCTGTCCGCCTCAGCCGCCACCTTTTCAAAAAGGCCTTTGACCGGCGAAAACACCTTCTCTGACTCCTCCTCGGTCTCCGGCAGGTCAGCACTTACCACCTCAAAAGCTCCGTCCTCATTCTTCTTCAGATGTATCGCGCCGTAGGTTCTCCACCCGGTCGTTTCAAAAAGAGTGGTGTTTATAAGATCATACCCATCAAGATTGAACGATCCATAGGCGATGATATCATCTGCTTTGGCATCATCGACGTGGGCGATGAACCCGAAGGGAATATAGACACCCGCCTGATCGGTCACGCGCGCCTTCTCCTCTGCCACGAGGAAATCATCTATCACACCCATGTATTCCTCTGTTCCCTGATAAGCATAAGCCGGAAGACTCTTCGGATCCTCATAGGCTGCCCCCGCGCCTTCGGTTTCCACAGCGCCTTCGGTTTCCACAGCGTCTGCGGCTGCCTCAGTGGCTGTCTCCTCTTCTGATACAGCCTCCGGAGCCTCTTCCGGAGCAGCTTCTTCCGTGACTGCTTCCTCTGCCGTCGCAGGAGCCGCCTCCTCCAAAGGCGCGGTCTGGGCCGCTCCGCCTCCGCATCCTGTCATGATGATAGCTGCGGCCTGTGCCGCCAGCATGATTCCCGTGATCTTTTTCATTTTTTCATCCTCCATCGAAATTCGTTCAGTGTTTTAATTATAAAATGATACAAACGCCAAAAGTCTAAATGGCGTTTGAACTTGTTCAAAAAGCCATTTGACTTTGGGCGTCAAACAACCCTCTGTGTTTCTGATGAATTTTTCAATAGCTTTATTACCCATAATGCTCCTTTATTATTTGGAAAGTTTTTCAAAAGAAAGTCCATAAACGGCACATCCGTCCATGCAATACTTAGCCACAATGAACGAAGTCATTTCTTTATGGCTAAAAATAACATCATACAAATAATTCATCCAGTGTTATTACATTGTCAAAGAATCCACTGTATTCGTTATACTTTAACCCTTTTATCGTAATTAGAACATTATGGATTACTGACCTGGATGGTATTTCTCTTTCCAACAATTCCTGACGATGAGTTAAAACCGTATGATATTTTTTATCCACCTTGAATTCAGCGCTGTAGAATTTCATTTCACACATGTTGACGATATTATCTTTTCTTTTGATGATCATATCAATTTGGGTTCCTTCCTCATCATCAGCTCTTTTTGACCATGCCGACTGTTCGGAACTTATCCCACTTATACCTAGCGCCGACTTGATTTGATAGATATGATTAAAGCATACATTTTCAAAAGCTAAGCCTCTCCACACCACAACACTTTGAGATGTGTTGTTCATCATCCAAAATGACTCGTTCAATTTGTTGTGCTTTTTTACAAATCTGTTATAGAAAATGCAAAATGAATCAATAAGCTTGTAGTGCTTCTCTCTCTTGCTCCTTCCAAAAGGAACATACTCTTCAATAAAGTCACTGGCAATCAATCCTTTTAGTGCGTCTGTAAGCGTTCCACCTGAGGCATAGCCTGAAGCCTTAGCTATTTCGTGTCTCGTATAGCCACAGTTTTTCTTGCTTAGAATCTCGACAATATTCCTCATCATATCAGCATTGTCAAAGATTGATGTAAACAGTCTGTCATATTCGAACTTCAGTTTTGCATCCTTATCAAAAAACATACGATCTACGCTCTGAGCGAGACTTTTCCCAGGCTCAAAGTAACCAAGATAATAAGGGATTCCGCCGACTATCATATACGCAGATGTTATATCATATC
>CAMUZQ010000089.1 GCA_947165275.1 uncultured Lachnospiraceae bacterium
TCCTTTGCGAGAGCAATAAGCTCGTCAGCTGTCTGGCACTTCTCAGCCTTTTCCATCAGTTCCTTTGTTATCTCTTTTCCCTTAAATGTCATTTTCTTAACCTCACTTTCTGAATTCAATTTCCTATATCTCAGTTACCTGCTTACTATGTAAGCAATTATGTCAAGGTGCTATCGGCAAGGAAGGCAGGCAATATGCAGCCCCTGCATTCCGATTCATCCTCCAATGCCGATCAGTTTAATATCTTCTGAGATCTCTTGATCGAGTGGGACAATCACTCTCTCCGCCGCCCTTTGTCTTGCCCCCGGCTGCAGCATTGATCTGCTCAGCGTCAAGCTGTATGTCAGCGTTTTCATCAAGGAAAGCCTGAGCCTCATCAACTGTAAGCTCGATATCAATTTCCTTTGCGAGAGCAATAAGCTCGTCAGCTGTCTGGCACTTCTCAGCCTTTTCCAGCAGTTCCTTTGTTATCTCTTTTCCCTTAAATGTCATTTTCTTCACCTCACTTGAACTCTCATTACAGTTTGCCTGGCACTATCATCATATAATAATCGATTGTCACGCTCCGCTCACGTCTCGATCACCAGGGGTGTACCACACGACTCTTACATGGGGCTTTTGGGTTGTAAGGTTGTTTCCCACTACTTCCTCCTGCCGCCTGATCTATCTCCCCTGCGTCAAGCTGTACATCGGCGCTTTCATCAAGGAAAGCCTGAGCCTCATCAACTGTAAGCTCGATATCATTTTCCTTTGCAAGAGCCATAAGCTCGTCAGCTGTCTGGCACTTCTCAGCCTTTTCCAGCAGTTCCTTTGTGATCTCTTTTCCCTTAAATGTCATTCTTTTCTCCTCTCGTGCTGAATTCACTATCCGATATCTCAGATTCTCCATCTCGAGAATACCTATAATCGCAAACGCAATATTTTTCTCCTGAAGATCTTATTCTGCAGCCCATGCATTCCGATTCATCCTCCAATGCCTGCCAGTTTAATAGCTGTGTTTACGAGAGGGACATCCCGTTCCGCTTGAACCCGTCCTGCCCCCGGCTGCAGCATTGATCTGCTCTGAGTCAAGCTGTATGTCGGCGCTTTCATCAAGGAAAGCCTGAGCCTCATCAACTGTAAGCTCGATATCATTTTCCTTTGCAAGAGCCATAAGCTCGTCAGCTGTCCGGCACTTCTCAGCCTTTTCCATCAGTTCCTTTGAGATCTCTTTACCTTTGAATGTCATTTTTATTTCCTCCTCCATATATTTTTTCACATTCATACTTAATGCCGGGACACGGCAGACACCGGCGTTCATACATACAGCCGGAGCATTCCTCACGATGTTCTCCGCGCCTTCTTATTTCCTTTATTGCGGGAGAGTCATCCCAGTATGCTCCCACTTTTCCGGACTCTGCCATATCACGGAGTCTGAGGCAGGGAACAAAGCTTCCGTCGGACAAAACCGCAAAAAAGGATCTTCCTGCTTCACAGCCGCGTTCCACTCCCTGATTGCAGTTTCTTTTTGCATCCGTTCCTCCAAGCATTGCCTTAAGCTTCGAAAAGCAGCTGTCTGCAATGACAGGAAAATCTCCTTCATGATCCCGGATAAGAGTGATAAGCCTTTCCATCTGATCCATGTCCGGCTGCTCCGAAAGATGCATATCATCATATTGCAAAACAGATGTAAGACAAAGCTCCGAAATACCGGAAAGAACGGGACTTTTCAGAAATTCTTCAAAGGAATCCGCATTACCTCTGTGGATCAGAAGAAGGATCCGTATTTTTATTCCCTCAAAATCCTTAAGAAGCTCTATCGTCTTAAGGCAGGCGCCGTTATCATCCTCAATATGTATCCGAAAGTCAGTAGCTCCGGCTTTATATAGCGATTCAAGGACCTCACGCGGAACCGGCCTGTTTATGACGATCTCCGTCCTCAGTCCTTTGTCACTGCAGGTCCTGACCAGCTTCCGGACTTCCGTATAATCTTCCGCACCATAAAGCCGGACACAGGGGATACGCTCTGCAAGGCATTCATCAATAAGCTCAAGCGCATTCCCGGCATCCATCCTGCCTGCCCTTCCGGAAAGCTCCAGATCAAGCCTGAGCGGTCTGTCATAGGCAGGAAAATAATAATGCAGGATATAAGGTCTTTGTTCCAGATACGCCTTGGCTTCATTTATGCTTCCGTCTGAATAGTTCAGCTTGAAATAGGTAAACCGTGTCTGGATAAAGGGCTCTCCCTCAGGAAGGATGCGTATCCACCTCTTTACAGCCTCTGCCTTATCGGGAAGGCAGAGGCTCTGATATACAAGCCTGTCAATAACAATGTCCACAAGGATCGGATTATGCCATTTCAGGAACACCTCTATCCCAAGCTTTTCTCCTGTCCCTTCCACCGTAAGGTCAAGGTTCAAGCCAAAATGGTCATAGGCATCCCATGGAATAAGAGCATCGTAAACATTTTCTGCGTTTCCCTTCCAGTCTATGCTTTTCAGACAGCGGCGGATCGTGTCCCTGTCCTCACAGAAGATCACGAGACGTACACTCTCCTGCTCGCCTCTGCTTTCCATACAGCCGATCTGCTTCAGCCATGCCCCCTCAGGCAATGACTCTACAGTCCTTCTGAAGGACGGTCCCAAAAGCACTGCGCGTTTCTCACCCGTAAACTCCGGGAAGATCCTGTCAAACAGACTGTCATCATATTCTTTATCAAGATTGATAAAGGAGCAGTCTCTGTCAGGATCTCCTCCGTTTCTGAAGGAATCATAATCTATCTCTGTCCATCTTCCCTGCGTCGAATATACACTGTCATCATCTATAGACTCGATAATATCAACGAATCTCTCTTCTCGGGTAAGGCTCACCTCAAGCCCTATCATATGGCTTTGTCTGTTCCGGTGAGCTTTTTTTATGTTTTGAAGTCCCTTAAGGCATTCATCATCCATAAGCTCCGGAAGCGGATGCCTGAAGATCTGATCCAGATAGTCGCTGACCGGTAATGTCATGATCTCCATCAGTTCCTGTCCTTCTCTCCTCCGACGTAAAACGGCTTTACTATATCAAACACCTCCCGCTGGCTCCTTGAATTCTGGACAGTCTTTCTTTCCCCGGCAGTAAGCCTGTCCAGAGGCTCCTTAAGGCTTTTCGTAAGCTCTGTTTCTCCTTTTTCCTCATATGCCTCCCCGAATATTACCGGAGCTAATTCATCAAAGGCATCCCTCTCGGAGCCGCAGTTTTCCTTTGTAAAGTCACCGGTTTCAGCATAAGCTGCCCCGGCACATCCGCCGCTGCATATAAATATATACGGACATACCCGGCATTTTGGCATATTATCCACGCATCTGGTTCGCCATTGAGTCATCGAAAGATCAAGGGCCAGCTTTTCTCTGCCGCTGTCAACCGCTCCTATAGCCAGCTCCTTCTTTGCCAGTAAATCCCAGCAGGAATAGATAATTCCATCCGGGTCGATTATATACATGCCCTGCTCCGCGCCGCAATATACTGGTGATGCTCTGAAGAAGTCCTCCTTCTTTGCATAGCTCTTCAAACCATTGAGGATCCCGGTATAGGTGCTTTCAAGCTCTGCAGCCTCAAAGCAGGAAAGCCCTCTTTTGCGAAGCATCTCATAAACCTCTTTATCACTTACGCCATGGTCTTTTCCGGGATAGTTTTCTCCCGTGGTGGCTTTGAAATAAAAGGAGAAATGATCCGATCCGGCAAGTCCCTTTTTCTCCAATATCTCTTTTATTGAAAACGCACTGTCAAGGTTCTCAGGTCCCACATTGACCCGGAGATTCACTTTTATTCCATTATCCACGGTTAAGGCTATATTTTCAAGTATCTTATCAAAGCTTCCTGTCCCGTCTCTATGTATCCTTCTCCTGTCATTGATCTCCTTAGGACCGTCCAGCGTGATCTGAAGACTCTCAAAGGAATACTCCTTAAGGATATCCATGAAATACTCCAGCTCGTATCCGTTTGTAACAGCCTCAAGCGGGATATTAAGCTTTTTTGCTTTTGAGCATATGTATTCTACGAGCTCCCTGTTTTCCTTCAGGAAGGGTTCGCCTCCAAAAAAGGTGATATCCCGGATCCTTATGCCGCGCTCCTGCATGTTTTCCGCAGCCTTCATGATATCATCCACCATTTCACGAGACATATTATGTCCAAGCCACTCTTCCCCCCTTGAAAGCCTGTGCCGTTCATAGCAGTAGGAACAGCGGAAGCTGCAGTTATATGTCGGCAGTATGACAAGACCTGCGCCGGACCGTTCGATCATCCTGTACGACCGGGAAAGTATCTTTATATCCTCCATCTCACGGTCTGTATCCTCCGTCAGGTGCCCTCGCCGCAGAAGCCTCTCCCTCAGCTGCTCCGGCAGCATATCGATTCTTCCGGCCTTTGCTGCTTTTAAGGTGTCCGGATCCACGATATCTGCAGCACCGTAGAGGCCGTTGAATAAAAGCATCCTGTCCTCTATCACCCGGCCATCCCTCTGGCGGGGTTTAAGTATTATCTCATAATCACTTAATCTCATTTTTCAAAGCTGTCTTTTTGCAAGCTCAAAGAACAGTCCCTTCCTTTCCATAAGTGTATCATAGCTGCCCTCCTCCACGATACGTCCTTTATCCATGACAAAGATCCTGTCACAATTCCTTACCGTGGTGAGACGGTGAGCGATGACCAGCTTGGTAGCCTTTAATCCCCTTAATGTATCCATCACCTGATCCTGGGTCACATTGTCAAGCGCGCTGGTTGCCTCATCCAGAAAAATAATATTGGGATTTCCAACAACAGCCCTGGCAATAAGGATCCTCTGCATCTGTCCTCCTGAGATGGTCCCGCCCCCCTCTGAGACAACGGTATGAAGTCCCATGGGCATCGCCTTGATATCGTCGGAAAGCCCAACCTCACGTAAAGTCTCCTCGACCCGTTCCATCTTGACATTCGGTGCCGTGATACTGATATTTTCGTAGATGCTGCCGGAAATAAGTCCGTCGTTTTGCAGCACTACACCAAGCTTCTTTCGAAGCTCTCTTTTGTCCAGCGTATCAAGATCCTGTCTGCCGTAGTAGATCTTTCCGAGATCCGGCTTTTCAAAGCCCAGCAGAAGCTTCAGAAGCGTTGACTTTCCGCTTCCCGATGCACCTACGACTGCTGCATATTCCCCGGGCTTCAGATGAAAGCTTATATCCTTAAGCACAGGCTCCGCATCAGGAGAATAGGAAAAGAACACATGATCCGCCTCAAGCTCCCCTGTGACCTCTTCAGGGCTGACTGACTCTTTATTGCTCTCCGGAAGCGTGGCAAGGATCGGTTCTGCATTTGTAAAAAGCGCTCCTGCCATGTTGAACATAAGGAAATTCCTGACCAGGCTCATCATTGCGGAGCATACTGCCGAAAACGCGGCGATAAAGCCAGAGAAGGTTCCGACAGACATCACGGAAGCTCCTTTTATCATCTGTGCATAAAGAACCGCAGAGAAAAGCAGCGGGAGACAATCTGTCAGAGCCCCGGTGAGCACAGTGGTCATTCCGGCTTTCATATCTGTACTGCGTGTCCTGATGAAAAGATTCAGATATCTTGAAAGCGCCCTGTTCTCCGCCTGCGTTATCTTTATCTTCTCGATCCCCTCCAGATAATCATAGATCGCTGCATTGCTTTTTAATTCGGCTGTCAGCTTTTCCCTCTCCAGCTTTGCCTCCCTGAAGCCCAGCCAGAATAATACCACCGAAGCCGGGATCAGCATCAAAAGACCGCACACTGCCAGATATACGGAAAAACGGAACATCATTATGAGATACATAACTGAAAAAACAGCGGTAAGGATAACATTTAAGCCATTCTCGGCGACTACCTGATACAGGGTCGATATACCGATGACTCTCTGGGTCAGATCTGCCGTCTCAAACTGCCGCAAAAATGATGAAGGAAGATTATACAGCCTGTCGATGGCTGCGCTCTGCACCGCATACTTCATGGAATTCATGGCACGAAATCCGGCCAGATTCTTCACCACCGTAAAGGCTATATTTCCTATGAAAAGAGACAGTATCACTGCTCCCGCGGAAATGAGTCCTGCAAAATCCCCTGCCGGAATGAGGCTGTCAAAAACATATTCATTCATCAGGGGGATGAAAAGACCGACAATGGTCCCGAGAAGAGTCAGAAAAAGCAGCCGTATGACATCCGAAGGAAAGACCTCCGACAGTCCGAAAAGAATGATATCCTTCCTTCCCATGGGTTTCTCCGGGAAGGGACGGTAAAAAAGATATGCCTTCTTTTCAAGTGATGATGCAAGCTCTTCTCCTACAGGACGGCTCTCCTCCTTTTCCGCATCATAAGCATAATATTTTCCCACTCCCTTCTGATAGCAGGAAAGAGGTTTTTTGTCCTCCTTTGTAAACGTCAGTAAAATCCCGTTATCCTGACGGTACCATTTATCGGATAGGATCACCTCTCTTATCACAAAATGAGAAACCCTTCCGATATCCGCAAGCGTAAAGCGTCTGCCGCAGGTCTCCCGGATCTTCTCCAGAGAAGCAATGTGCATTTTTCTGCGTCTGCAGATAAATGCCGCAGAGTCATAAAGCTCATGACCGGAGGATGCAGAGACATCCCCGCCAGCCTCATCCTTCTGAAACATCCTCAGCGTCGCACGGAGCGAACGGTCAACTACCTGCTTTTCGCCCCTGACATTTGCATAAACATAGCCCTTCTCTTTGATATCATTTTTGTTGTACCGTTCTATAAGCTCCTCTTCAAAGATATTTCTCAGCACGGAAGACTTTGAGGTCCTCCCGAGGATGATCTCTGCTTTTTTCGCAAAAGCGGCCAGAAGCTCATCCCCCGGCTCTCCGTCAAAGCGGATAAGCTCTGCAGTATCCAAAGCAATGAAAATAAACCGCCATTTTCCGTAAAGCTCCGAATCATGACATAAAGCCGGGATATCCTCGCCCTCCCCGGCCCTGTAAATAAACTGCCTGCGGCCCATACGGAAGCCACCCGGCCCGCTTTCAGGGTTTTCGGGAGCTTCCCTCCGTAAAAAAGGCACCAGATAAACAAGGACGTTTCCCTTTGTCACCTTAAACCAGCAGTCCCTGTTTTCCGTCATATATTTATGTCCGCCCCGTAGGCTTATAGTCTCCTGCATAGTATCCTGATCAGTCATCTACAGTGTCTGGACAAGCCGCTGATACTGTCCCGGCAGCTTTCTCAGTTCCTCATCCGTTCCTCTTTGTACGATCTTCCCTTTATCCATCACGATGATCTCGTCACAGTCCCTGATGGCTGAAAGTCTGTGCGCAACAATGATGCAAGTGCAGCCGCGAAGCTTTATATTGTCGATTATCTGCTTTTCCACTATGGGATCCAGGGCGCTGGTAGCCTCGTCCATGATAAGGATACTGGGATTGCTGACAAGAGCCCTTGCGATCTCAAAACGCTGCCTCTGTCCTCCTGAAAAGTTTGTTCCGCCTTTTTTGAGCTCATGGTCATAGGCATCCGGCTTTGAGGTGATAACATCATGAATACATGCATCCCTGCAGGCTCTTACGATATCCTCATCCCTGATATATGGATTCCACATAGTAAGGTTTTCCTTTATGGTTCCGGGAAAAAGCGTGATATTCTGGCTTACCATGGATATGCTGGCTGCCTTGACCTCGCCCGGAACCCGGTTCATTTCCGTTTCATCCAGTATGATCCTGCCTTTCCACGGCTGATACAGACCTGAACATATCTTGGCCATCGTGGATTTTCCGCTCCCCGAGGCTCCTACAAAAGCAATGGAGCTCCCGCTGGACAGGGTAAAGCTGAAATCCTCTACAAGAGGAGGTTCAAGGACACTGTAACCGAATGAAATATCCGAGAGTGACACATCACCGAAAAGCTTCTCCTCAAGCGGCTCCTTCTCTTCCTGTCTGTATTTCGGATCCTCCTCATAGCGGATGATGTCATCCACCCTGGAAAGATCCGCCCTGGTTGTCTGAATAGACCCTATGAACCCGGCAAGCCCGCTAATCGGCTGTGAAAAGCTCGCCAGAAGCTGATTGTACGCAAGCAGCATACCCGGGGTCATATCACCGTTTATGACATACAGCCCGCCTATGATAAGGACAAGGACGGAAGTAAGCTGGGCCGAGACCAGAGGGACGGCATTCAAAAGCTCCTGTCTAAGACCTATCTTCTGTTCTGATTTGATCGTCTTTCCATAATAGCCCAAAATGCGCTCCACATACACATTTTCGCTTCCGGATGCCTTAAGGGAATCCGATATCTCAAGTCCTGCCGCAAGAACCCCGAAGAATTTCCCCGAATCGATCCGTGCTTTCATGGTCATTTCCTCGATCGAATCCGCGCTTTTTTTCATCAGAAGAAGATTCAGTATGACCATGACGATACCGATCAGGGTCAGTACGGGATTGTAAATGAACAGGAGAATCGCGAAAAAAAGCGCCGAGAAGATATTCAGCGCTGTCGTTGCCAGCTCGCTTGTAAGAAAGATATTTATGTTGTTATTGCTTTCCACCCTTTGCGAGAGATCCCCCGCATAGCGCTGATCGAAAAAGCTCATGGGCAGTCTGAAAAGATGGTCCAGAAAACGATGGCCTGAAACCATGATCATTTTATTCTGCAGGGTAAGCAAAAGTCTCCCCCTGTACCAGGTAAGGAAAAAATTAAAGAGAAAGGTCCCTGCCATGATAAACAGCAGTACAGGCGTCCAGTCTGTATTCCCTCCTATCAGGATATCATCCACAAAAATCTGGGAGAAAACCGGCATAAAAAGTCCGGGTATGACAAGAAAGATCCCAAGCATCAGGAGTCCTGCTATGGCTCCCTTCTGACCGGCAAGCCTGTCCTTTACAAAGCCCATGAGACTGTGATTTTTCTTTGTCTTCTGAAAACCGTCCCCGGGCTTTAAGCAGATCACGATCCCGGTGAAGCCCTCATCAAGCTCATCATAGGTGAGCCTGCGCCTCCCCAAAGCAGGATCGTTTATATAATAATACCTGCCCTTTATTCCTTCAAAAACTACAAAATGATTGAAATTCCAGTGTATGATGCAGGGAACATCGCTCCTGATAAGGGATTTTATCCCCTTACGGTACCCCTCCGCATTAAGACCCTGCTTAAGGGCTGCTTTCATGATATTTCCGGCTTTGCTCCCGTCTCTGGAAACGCCGCATTCAATACGCAGCTGCTCAAGCGGGACATGTTTCCCGAAATAACCCAGTATCATGCTGAGGGAGGCCGCGCCGCACTCTGTCGATTCCATCTGGAAGACCGTGGGTGTCTTTGCATAGCGGATGCCGGAAGGCCCTTTTTTCGTATTAAGCTTATCCTTTTCCATGAATG
>CAMUZQ010000090.1 GCA_947165275.1 uncultured Lachnospiraceae bacterium
ACTTCGCTCGTATCGCAGCTTTCCAGGCAAGCGAGATAGCCAAGGGACAGGCAGCCGCAGCAGCAGGCAAGGCAGCAGAGGCTCAGAACTTTGCACGTATCGCAGCTTTCCAGGCCGGCGAGATAGCTAAGGGACAGGCAGCCGCAGCAGCAGGCAAGAAGGCAGAGGCAGAGAACTTCGCTCGTATCGCAGCTTTCCAGGCAAGCGAGATAGCCAAGGGCAAGGCAGCTGCAGAGGCAGGCAAGAAAGCAGAGGCAGAGAACTTCGCTCGTATCGCAGCTTTCCAGGCAAGCGAGATAGCTAAGGGACAGGCAGCTGCAGCAGCAGGCAAGCAGGCAGAGGCTGCAAACTTCGCTCGTATCGCAGCTTTCCAGGCAAGCGAGATAGCTAAGGGACAGGCAGCCGCAGCAGCAGGCAAGCAGGCAGAGGCAGAGAACTTCGCTCGTATCGCAGCTTTCCAGGCAAGCGAGATAGCCAAGGGACAGGCAGCTGCAGCAGCAGGCAAGGCAGCAGAGGCTGCAAACTTCGCTCGTATCGCAGCTTTCCAGCAGTCACAGCTTGCTATCCAGGCACAGAGAAACGCTCAGAGGGCTGAGGCTCAGAAGGCTATCAACGCATATCTGGCACTGTTTTGATCACAGGATAAGATAAAATATATAATAAATTTTTTCAGGAGCCGCACACCTGTGCGGCTCTTTTTTTCACTTTGAAAATTTTCTGCAGCTGCCGAACACCCGGAGTGCAAAAGTTTCCACTTTATAAACACTTAACACTTTGATATAATCTGAAATCATGGACTTAAAAGAATGCAGAGAAAAAATAGATGAGATAGATGCCCGGATCGTCAGGCTTTATGAGGAGAGAATGAAGGTTTCGGAGGAGGTAGCCTTATATAAGCTCTCCAAGGGGATGAACGTCCTGGATAAGAGCAGGGAAAAAGCCAAAAGGGATGCAGTTAAGGCCCTGACACATGATGAATTCAATTCAAAGGGCATTGAAGAGCTTTACAATCATATAATGTCAATATCCAGGAAGAAGCAGTATGACATTATGGAAGAGAAGGGAATGGGATCCAGACCCTCCTTCATACCTAAGGATGAGCTCGATACTGATAATGCAAGGATAGTTTATCAGGGTACCGAAGGGGCATATTCCGAGGAAGCAGCCATAAGGTATTTCGGGGAGAACAGCTTAAGGATACATGTTGATACCTTTAAGGATGCAATGAGCCTTATTGATGAAGGACTTGCTGATTTCGCTGTCCTTCCAATCGAGAATTCATCTGCCGGCATAGTGAGCGAAAACTATGACCTTCTGACCCAGTTTGAAAACTATATCGTCGGGACACAGATTGTAGAGATCCGTCATTGCCTGGCAGGTCTTCCCGGCAGCTCATTGAAGGATATAAGGGATGTTTTCTCCCATCCCCAGGCTTTGATGCAGAGCAGGGAATTTCTTGACTGCCATAGAAGCATGCAGGCTCATCCCTTTCAGAATACAGCGCTTGCAGCAAAGAAGGTATCAGAGGACGGTCTGATCCATCAGGGAGCCATATGCTCTGAGCACTGCGCCGCACTTTACGGACTTGACGTATTACAGAGGGATATTAATTATTCCTCAAAAAACTCGACCAGATTTATTATCGTTACCAATCAGAAGATCTTCCTTAAGAACGCGAAAAAGGTCTCGATCTGCTTTGAGATCCCGGATAAAACCGGATCCTTATATCATGTATTGAGCCTTTTTTATTATAATGATGTCAATATGTCACATATTGAAAGCAGACCTATACCGGAGCATCCCGGAGAATACAGGTTTTTCGTGGACTTCGACGGAAATCTGTCCGGGCATTCAGTCAGAAACGCCCTTCATGGACTCAGAGAAGAAACGATCAACATGAAGATATTGGGAAATTATTGATATATTGATGATAACGGAGCTGAATTATGATTACAGATGAATTGATCCTTTACAGAAGTTTTAAAGCACAGAAACTCCTGGATGATCTTATCACGTTATTTGAGGGAGAGGGCAGTACCTCTCTTGCATATGATGCTGCCGGAAGGCTGGTCACCCTGTCCATGGATATGGGATTCACCGGAGATCTCTGGCATATGTTCCTCACATATCTTCTTGCAAATAATGAAAATGCTTTTTCCAGGGCCTGTGAGATCAGAGGACATGTGGAGGGGACAGTCAATGATGTGGCGCTGCATGACCTCGGCGTTTTCTTCCAGATGTTTTACTTTGATATCCTCGATATAGACAGGAGATATAAGATAGACTGCTTCAGGCATCTCACGGACTTTGATATGACCGATGAGGGCAAGATGTTCAATAAAAGGATCAGGGACAGGATAGCCGGCCTCTCGGAAAAGCTTTCCT
This sequence comes from uncultured Lachnospiraceae bacterium, assembly GCA_947165275.1. Lineage (GTDB taxonomy): Bacteria > Bacillota > Clostridia > Lachnospirales > Lachnospiraceae > NK4A144. The sequence goes on from CAMUZQ010000090.1 coordinate 2,386, forward strand.
CATCCTCCGGTCCTTCAGAGATGAAGGAGCATCTGGAGGCCTTTTACCAGGATTACGGTGTCGGCATGTTCGGGCTTCATAAGGCCTTCAAGATACACGAAAGCCTGATGGACAACAGCTTTACCATAGAGCCGGTAAAAAGGGTTCAGCATATCAATCTTGAGGATCTTGTCGGCTATGAGCTCCAGAAGAAAAAGCTTATCGAAAATACTGAGGCCTTCATTAAGGGACTTCCTGCAAACAACTGTCTGCTGTACGGGGATTCGGGCACCGGAAAATCCTCCTCCATTAAGGGGATAATGAACAGATATTATGAAAAAGGGCTTCGTATAATAGAGATCTACAAGCATCAGTTCAGGTTCCTTAATGACATAATGGCTCTGCTGAAAGACAGAAATTATAAATTCCTGATCTATATGGATGATCTTTCCTTTGAGGACAGGGAGACCGAGTATAAATACCTGAAGGCCATAATCGAAGGCGGTCTCGAAAAGAAGCCCGCCAATGTTCTGATCTATGCCACCTCGAACAGACGTCATCTCGTGCATGAAGGCTTTAAGGACAAGCTTGACCGGGGCGAGAATGATGATATCCATGAGAGCGATACGGTGGAAGAGAAGCTTTCCTTATATCACAGATTCGGCGTCACAATATATTACGGCAAGCCGACGCCAAAGGAATTCAAGACCATTGTGACTGAGCTCGCCGGGAGACAGGGCATTGAAATGGATGAGGAGGAGCTTCTGCTTCAGGCAAACAGATGGGAGATAGAGCACGGCGGTCTTTCCGGAAGGACAGCGAGCCAGTTCATCGATAATATCAGAGCAAGAACAGAGTTTTTCAGCCGGACTGAAAAAAATACATGCGGGCAGGGGGATCAATGAAGAAACTATTTGCGGCAATCGATGTAGGGTCATATGAGCTTTGCATGAAGGTCTTTGAGCTCGGGGGAAGGACCGGAGTCAAGGAGATCGACTGTATAAGGCATCGTATTGATATCGGGAACGATACCTTTCATAAGCATATGATCAGTCAGGAAAAGATGGATGAGCTCTGTGAGATCATGAAGGGCTTTCACCGGATCATGGACACCTACAGGGTGAATGATTATATTGCTTACGGAACCTCGGCCTTCAGGGAGATCGAAAACACCGTGGCAGTCCTCGACCAGATAGAAAGAAGGACCGGGATCAGGATGTCGGTGCTGAGCAATTCCGAGCAGAGATTCCTTGAATATAAAGGAGCTGCACTTAAGAGCGGCTTTGAGAAATACATCCAGACCGGAACTGCTTTCGTAGACATCGGCGGAGGCTCAAGCCAGATAACCCTTTTTGACAGAGGACATCTGGTGACCACGGTAAATCTTCATATCGGAACCTTAAGGATACGTACAAAGCTGCGTGACATGGAGCCTGTATATTCCGACTATGAGATCATAACAGGCGAGATGGTCTTAAATGAGCTTGATTATTTCAAGGAGCTGTATCTTGGTGAGATAGAGGTGGATAATATCATCATTATCGATGATTATATGTCCGCCATAATGGAAAACATAGGCAGGCGTCCCGAGGGGCATCTGACTGCCAGGGAATATAAGGACATAATGAAGGCCCTTTCGATCAAGGCTCCCTTCCAGATAGCGGAAAAGCTTCATATTCCCGAGGATAATGCCGAAATGCTCCTGCCGTCGGCCATCCTTGTGGATAAGATAATAAACATTACAGGCGCCAAGGATCTGTATCTGCCCGGGGTATCTCTGTCAGACGGCATAGCCTATGATTATGCTGACAGAAAAAAATATATACGTCCTCTCCATGATTTCGGCGATGATATCCTGAGCTCGGCAGCAAATATCGCTTCCAAGTACGGCTCCTTTGATCTTATATCCTCAAAGCTTACCGATGCGGCGCTTATCATATTTGATGCAACCAAAAAGCTGCACGGCATGGGCGCGAGAGAGCGTACCCTGCTCAATATCGCGTCCATCATGAGAAATGTGGGAAAATATGTATCCTTAAGTGTTCCTGCAGAGACCTCCTATGCCATCATCAAGGATTCTGAGATCATGGGCATATCCCACAGGGAGAGGGTCATGATAGCAACTGTGGTACAGAATTCCTATCCGAACAATATAAGCTATGAAGCCTTTAAGTCACAGGAATATTCCCCGGCAGATGAAATAACCGTGATAAAGCTCACAGCCATACTGAGGGCGGCGACAGGGCTTGCAAAGAATACGGAAAAGCCCATCGAGGATCTTTCCGCTCACTTAAAGGACAAGGAGCTCATAATAAAAGTCACTTCCAAGGACAGGATGCTGCTTGAAAAGGGACTTTTCAGGGAAAGGACCGATACCTTCGAAGAGGTGTTCGGTGTTTCGCCAAAATTGCTTGTAAAGAGGGTGAATGCATAATGAAAAAGAACAATAACAAGATCACAGAGCTCAGGGATCCGAAATATTATATTAACAGGGAGCTTTCCTGGATGCAGTTTGACGAGAGGATCCTCGAGGAAGCCAGAGATCCGTCCCTTCCTCTTTTTGAAAGGCTGAAATTCCTTGCGATAACTGCTTCGAACCTGGACGAATTTTTCATGATCAGGATAGCTTCATTAAAGGATATGAAAAATGCAGGCTACAAGAAGACAGATATCGCAGGCATGACACCCAAGATGCAGCTCAATGCTTTAGCTGAGGTCACCCATGATTTCGTATCGGAGCAGTACAGCACCTTTACAAGGATGCTCCTTCCCAAGCTTCTGGAAGCGGGCCTTCGCTTTGTAAAGCATCATGAGGATCTTACTGAAAGAGAAAAGCAGTTTGTGGATGAATATTTCAAGGAAAATGTTTATCCCGTGCTCACGCCGATGGCGGTTGATTCCTCAAGGCCCTTCCCTCTGGTAAGGAATAAGACACTGAATATCGGCGCTCTGGTCCGCACCGAGGAGAATGATATAGAATTTGCAATGGTACAGGTGCCATCAGTCCTGCCGAGGATCATCGAGCTTCCCAAAGGAGATGACGGTATCAGATCCGTGATACTGCTTGAGGAGATAATAGAGCGGAATATAGGCGGCCTTTTCCTGTCCTACAATGTGATCTGCGCCCATCCCTTCAGGGTTATGAGAAATGCGGACTTCACCATAGACGAGGATGAGGCTGATGATCTTTTGAGCGAGATAGAAAAGCAGCTTAAGAAAAGACAGCGCGGCGTGGCCATAAGACTCGAATGTGAATCCGGGATCGACCACAGACTTCTGACCATCCTGGAGGATGAGCTGAATGTCAAGGATAATGATCTCTATTTTATAAACGGTCCTCTGGATCTCACCTTTTTGATGAAGCTTTACGGTCTTCATGGCTTTGACAGGCTCAAAGAGAAAAAATTCGAACCGCAGTTTCCCAAATATATGGAGCCCGATATCAGCATATTTGATCAGATCAGGGATCATGACATACTGCTGTGGCATCCTTATGATTCCTTCACTCCCGTAGTCCGTTTCGTACAGGAGGCTGCGCGGGATGAGAATACTCTGGCCATAAAGCAGACCCTGTACCGTGTCTCGGGAGATTCTCCCATAATCAAGGCTCTGGCCCAGGCTGCGGAAAACGGAAAGCAGGTCACCGTCCTGGTGGAGCTCAAGGCAAGATTTGATGAAGAGAATAATATCATCTGGGCAAGGATGCTTGAAAAGGCCGGCTGCCATGTAATATACGGCCTTAAAGGACTTAAGACCCATTCGAAGATAACCCTTGTGGTCCGACGTGAGGAGGACGGACTGAGGCGGTACGTTCATCTGGGAACAGGAAATTATAATGATTCCACGGCAAAGATGTATACCGATATCGGCTTCCTTACCTGCGCCGAGCCTTATGGGGAGGATGCGACTGCCGTATTCAATATGCTTTCGGGATATTCCGAGCCTGCTATCTGGAACAAGCTTTCTCTTGCGCCGCTCTGGCTTAAGGACAGGTTCCTGTATCTGATCCACAGGGAGACGGAGCATGCAAAGAACGGAAGGGAGGCCCGTATCATCGCAAAGATCAATTCTCTCTGCGATATAGACATAATCGAGGCCCTCTATGAAGCCTCAAATGCGGGCGTAAAGATCGACCTTATAGTAAGGGGCATCTGCTGCCTGAGGACAGGGATCCCCGGCGTATCTGAGAATATAACCGTAAGATCCATAGTAGGCACCTACCTTGAGCATGCAAGGATATTCTGGTTCTTGAATGAAGGCAAGGAGGAGATATACTGCGCATCGGCAGACTGGATGCCGAGAAATCTCGAACGCAGGGTAGAGATCTTATTCCCGATAGAGACTCCAAAGCTGGTGGAGGATCTGAAGCATATACTTCAGGTTCAGCTCGCCGATAATACGAAAGCAAGACTGATGACGGACGACGGTATCTACATAAGGATCACTCCCGGCAGAAATCCTAAGATCGGGGCCCAGAAAACCTTCATGAAGGAGGCTTTGACTGTTGCGGATTCGAGAGTGAACAGAACAAACGAAAGAATATTTGTACCGGAGAAAGCACAGACAGAGGATGAGGAGGTTCTGAAAATATGAGCGGCTACAACCCCGACAGATATATAAGAGATCTGGTTGAATACGGACTTTTTACAGGTCTTATCACAGAGGAGGAAAGGATCTATTCCACAAATCTCATACTTGATGTGATGGATATGGATTCGTATGAAGAGCCTGAAGCATATGAGATCCCGGATTTTACCGACAGGGGAGACTCACTTGAGGGTATATTGTCAGGACTTATTTCCGATGCGGTATTACGCGGGATCATAGAGGATGACCAGGTATCAAAGGACCTTTTTGATACAAAGCTAATGAACTGCATCACCCCCCGTCCTTCCTTTGTCAGATCAAGGTTCAGGGAGCTTTATCAGGTCTCACCAAAGGATGCCAGCGACTGGTATTATGATTTTTCCTGCAATACCGACTATATCAGGAGATACCGGATAAAAAAGGATCTGAAATGGAAAACCGCCACTCCCTACGGAGATCTGGATATCACGATAAATCTCTCAAAGCCCGAGAAGGATCCCAAGGCTATAGCCGCAGCAAAAAACGCGCCCCAGTCCTCATATCCCAAATGTCAGCTTTGTGCGGAGAATGAAGGCTACAGAGGAAGGATGAATCATCCGGCGCGGGAAAATCACAGGATCATCCCCATAGAGCTGGCGGGTGAGGATTTCTTTTTGCAGTATTCACCCTATGTGTATTATAACGAGCACTGCATAGTTTTTAATAAAAAGCATGTTCCGATGAAGATAGACGAGTCCTGCTTCAGGAAGCTTTTTGATTTCATCAGGCTCTTCCCGCATTATACCGTAGGCTCTAATGCTGATCTGCCCATCGTCGGAGGCTCTATCCTGTCCCATGATCATTTCCAGGGCGGTAATTACGGATTCCCCATGGCAAGGGCAGATTATATCTCCGGATTTACCGTGGCCGGCTATGAGGATGTGGAAGCAGGCATCATCAAATGGCCTCTGTCAGTCATCAGACTAAGATGCGCCGATCCTGACAGGATAATAGAGCTCGCCTCCCATATTCTCGATAAGTGGAGGAGCTATACGGATGAGGCGGCTTATATTTTTGCCGAGACAGACGGTGAGCCGCATAATACCATAACTCCTATTGCACGAAGGAGAGGGGAGCTTTATGAATTTGATCTCGCCTTACGTAATAATATAACCACAGAGGAATGTCCTCTTGGCTTATACCATCCCCATGACAGGCTGCATCATATCAAAAAGGAAAATATAGGACTCATAGAGGTAATGGGTCTTGCGATACTTCCCTCCAGACTTAAGACTGAGATGAACCTGCTCAGAGAGTATATCCTTGCAGGAAAGGACGTATCAGCAGAGGAGTCCATAGCAAAACATGCAGAATGGGTTCTTGATTTTATGAAAAAATATGATAATATAGACGGGTCGAATATAGACGGCATACTTCAGGATGAGATCGGAAGGGTTTTCTCCCTTGTGCTTGAGGATGCCGGAGTATTCAAGCAGACGGAAGAGGGGCTTGAAGCCTTCAGACGTTTTACGGACAGTCTGTAATACAGCTTAAGATAATAAAGTATAAGGAGCGGATTTATGAAGAAGATCACAAAACGTATCATTTCGGTAATGCTTGCCGCTATGCTTCTCATGACTACAGGGAACTTCGGCATCAGCACAAAGCAGGCTCAGGCAGCTAACAATATGAAGGGAGTATGGCTTTCCTTCATAGACCAGCAGTCCTACCTCAGAGGAAAGGGACAGTCGGATTATGATGCCGCTTTCAGATCCATATGCCAGACGGCAGCATCAAAGGGCCTCAATACCATATTTGTTCATGTAAGAAGTCATAATGATGCTATCTATCCTTCAAATATCTATCCCTGGAGCTCACAGATGCTCATGGGTGCCGATCCCGGCTTTGATCCTCTGGCCGACATGGTACAGATAGCACATGATTCCGGACTTCAGATCCACGCCTGGATCAATCCTTACGGCTACAGAAACGGTGTTATCACCGGCAATGCCGCACTTGCAACAAATGACAATATCATAGCAGGAGTTACGGAGATACTTGACAAATATGCCGTGGACGGCATTCATTTTGATGATTATTTCCCTCCTCTCGGAGCTGCAACCATTAATTCAATGGTATCCGGAGTACATCAGGTATGCGCTTCACACGGCAAGACCTTCGGTATAGCTCCCCAGGGTAATATCCAGAACTGCATGGCTGCAGGCGCTGATGTGGTTACCTGGCTTTCAACACCGGGATATGTGGACTATATCGCTCCCCAGATCTACTGG
>CAMUZQ010000091.1 GCA_947165275.1 uncultured Lachnospiraceae bacterium
ATATATTGTATACACCTGCCATTATTTCCTGATGAAATCCATGCATCACAAAGCCCCTTGCCGTCTCATCTGACAAGGGGCTTGCATATCCTTATTTTAGTTGTTTATGAGCTTATCCTCATCTGACCAGCTGTACAGCTTCCTGATCTCGGTACCGACCTTCTCTGAAGGATGCTCTGATGCGATACGTCTCATCTGATTGAAATGCACCTGTCCGCCCGCATCGCTCATATCGAGAAGGAAATCCTTGGCAAAGGTTCCATCCTGGATATCCGCAAGGATCTTCTTCATTGCCTTCTTTGTATCCTCGGTAATGATCTTGGGGCCTGTGGTATAATCCCCGTACTCAGCTGTATTTGAAATGGAATATCTCATTCCCGCAAAGCCTGACTGATATATAAGATCAACTATCAGCTTCATCTCGTGGATGCACTCAAAGTATGCATTCCTGGGATCATAGCCTGCCTCGGTAAGAACCTCAAAGCCTGTCTGCATAAGCTTGCATACACCGCCGCAAAGAACTGCCTGCTCACCGAAAAGGTCAGTCTCGGTCTCGGTCTTGAAGGTTGTCCAGAGCACGCCGGCCCTTGCTCCGCCTATGCCTGCCGCATATGCCAGAGCCATGTCCTTTGCCTTCCCTGTGTAATCCTGATATACAGCAATAAGACAGGGAGTTCCCTTTCCTGCCTGATACTCGGATCTCACTGTATGGCCGGGAGCCTTGGGCGCTATCATAGTAACATCAACATCCTTGGGAGGTACGATAAGCTTGTAATTGATATTAAAGCCATGAGCAAACATGAGCATATTTCCGGGCTCGAGATTCGGCTCGATATCATTCTTATACATCTTTGCCTGCTTCTCGTCATTGATGAGTATCATTATTATATCAGCCTTCTTGGCTGCCTCTGCAGTGGTATATACCTTAAGACCCTGCTCCTCTGCCTTCTTCCAGCTCTTTGACCCCTCATAGAGTCCTATGATGACATTGCAGCCTGACTCCTTAAGGTTCAGCGCATGGGCATGTCCCTGGCTGCCATAGCCTACGATAGCGATGGTCTTGTCGGCAAGCAGTGACAGATTACAGTCATTCTGGTAAAAGATAGGGTTTTCATAGTTTTGATTTTCCATTTTTTCATCCTTTCATGTATTACGTTTTGTTTTTTTATGATCTACCTTTAATTACCGCGCCGGGCAATAAAGCAAACCTGATACCTGTCCGGCGGGTCAGGGAAGATATACGACCTCGTCCTTGCCCCTTGCAAGTCCAGCTATTCCCGTCCTTGCGATCTCAAGGATATTATATCCCTGCATCATCCTTATAAGAGCGTCAACCTTGCTGGTATTTCCCACTATCTCTATGATAAGCGACTCATCAGCCACATCGACTATACCTGCCCTGAACATATCGACTATTGAGGCGATCTGCACTCTCTGATCAGCGCTCACTGTCTCCACCTTTATCATCGCCAGCTCTCTGTACACCGAGCTTTCCGGCTTGAGCTCCTTGATATTCCTTACATCGGCAAGCTTTCGTAACTGCTTCTCGATCTGCTCCAGTATCTCGTCATCACCGGTAGCCACTATGGTTATCCTTGTATACCTGGGATCCGCCGTGGTCCCTGCCGTGATGCTCTCTATATTGTAACCTCTTCTGGAAAACAATCCGGATATCCTTGACAGAACACCGGAGGTATTATCCACAAGCAGCTGAAAAACCTTGCTCTGCATACTCCCTCCTGTCACCGTCCCTCCCTTCGGAGCGTCGGATTCTGTAGAGATCAAATCTCTTCATTCGTCTCTGGCACGTCTCGCAACCTGCAACCTACTAAATATATCCATTAAAGCTGCAAAAGTCAAATCCCGGCCTGTCTGAGTCGATGCTCATTTGCAGACACCGTATTTCCTGATAAATTCATCCATAGGCAGAGGCTTCGAGTAATAATACCCCTGGAGATAGTCGCAGCCTGCTTCTTTCATTATCTCAGCCATCTCCCTGTTTTCTATTCCCTCAGCCGTAACACTGAAGCCCATATTCTTAAAGGCTTTTACCATGACAGGAAGCAGGCCGTCCGGAGCCTCGCAGTAATCCCATACAAGGCTCATATCAAGCTTGATATTGGCGAAGGGACATTTCTTTAATCTTGTAAGATTGGAATATCCCGTACCGTAATCATCCAGCACGGATTTGAACCCCTTCGCATTTATCTTCTGGATCTGCTTTTGAAGGAAGCCGTCATCTATCATGGACTCCTCCGTGATCTCAAGGTGGATGATCTCCGGATCGATATTATATTTTTCCAGTATGCTTTCAAATCTGTCCATCAGATCAGTCCTCATGAACTGGGCAGGTGAAAGATTCACATTGATCCAGCTTATCCCCAGTGACTCCGGAGGGTTCTCCTGTAAAAACCTGCAGGTCTTCTCAAATACCTGCTCACCAAGCTCGTTTATCCTGCCGCTCCTCTCTGCTATGGGAATAAAAAGCCCCGGCGATATGATCTTTCCGTCCATGTCCTTCACCCTGGACAGCGCCTCCGCTCCGGCTATCCTGTCATTTGAAGCGTCAAAAAGAGGCTGCAGATAAACCTCCATGATGTCCTGTTCTATGGCATCCTCCAGAGCTCTCCTGACCAGCAGGTCCTGTCTCGTCAGATCCAGCTCGTTTGAGGTGACCTCATACGGCGTTTTTTCATTCAGCGCATCCGTTTTTTTGAAGGAAAGGACAAGAGTATTGAAAATGTCGTCGGGGGAGGCTATCTCATCTCCAAGCTGCATAGTGATAAAGCAGGGCTTAAGATAAAGCTCCGCATCATTGGATTTCCAGGGGCCGTCAAATCTTTTTGAGATCTTACTGCTCATATACTCAAAGTCCATCTGTCCGTCCCCAAGGATGATGAATCTGCCTTTCCTGTAATAAAAAACGATATATTCCGGAAAAGAAGCAATCAGAAATGCCGCTATCATCTGGATCCCCTCGTCTATCTGATGTGATCCGTAGATATCCCTCATATCGTAATAATTATGGATAACTATACCGAAGATCCTCTGATCGTATTTGCCGTTATTCTCCTCGATCAGATCCCTGAAGGCCTTGCCGTTGAAGACTATATCGCTCGGATCCAGATAAAACTCCGGATTTTCAATGGACAGATAGATCACAAGGATGGCCATGAGGCAGAAGGTATCCATGAGAAGAAATCTGGGAAACAGATATCGGAATATCACTCCCATCAGCAGCAGGATGATATACATCAGCACGGCATACCGCTCTCTTCTTCTCTTTGTATGCCCGTACCTGAACACCAGACCAAAGGAAAAAGCGATATATATCAGAAGCTCCAGATAGATAAATCTGTAGCCCCTGCCCGGATTATATCCGTTTGCATCGATAAAATATATCCATCCCGTCCGCAGAGAAAGGATGACCGATACGGCCCCCGCCGTGACGGGGAGAATAAGCATTGCCCGGACAGGATTTTTTCTGGCATCGACATTGAAAAAAGCTTCCGTAAAATGGTAAAAAAGATAGAACCTCACGAAAAACAGGATAAAATAGGCTGAATTCAGAAAATGAACGACCTGAAGAGAAAAGCCTGAAAGATCATTATCCACAATACTTGCCAGGATATCCGTTATCACTGTCAGCATCTCAATGATAACGATCTGGACAAAGACCTTATTTGTCCGGACCGGCAGCCGTGGAAGCGAAAAATAAAACACAAAGAGAATGATAAGAATAAGAAACGTAGGTATGACAAAACTAAAATCCCACATACTTTATCCTCCGGTAAAACTTATAAAACAGGATCAGGGTTTCTTATTCGCACCTGGGCAGCGCCAGAGTTCCCGTACGGGCTATCTCTGTTATCGATATCTGATTTAAAAGCCTGATGAGCATGGCTGTCCTGTCAGGCCTGTCGCATATCTGGATTATCATGAGATTTTCCGACATATCAACTATATCTGCCTTCATGGCATCCACGATCTCCATGATATCCTTGCGGTTTGTCTTATTATACTTGACCTTCAGCAGCATGAGCTCTCTGGATACCGCCTCTGCTTCTCCGTAGGTCTTTATCTTTATCACATCAAGCTTCTTATTGAGCTGCTTTTCTATCTGCTCCAGGGTCCTCTCATCTCCTGATGAGACTATAGTCATCACAGACACATTCGGATCGTCTGTAGTTCCGACCGCAAGAGAATCTATATTGAAGCTCCTTCTGGCAAAAAGGCCTGCCACCTTTGCCAGCACACCGGATCTGTTCTCAACCAGAACAGTATATATCTTTTTCATTATCTGCCTCCTCTTTCAACCGTTTATTTTACAGTATCAGCCGGATCCACTATAACCTCCATCAGGGCCGCGCCGCTGCAGGATAGAAATTCCTGTATCTTCTCATCTATCCCATCCATATTCTCAAGCCTGAAATAAGGGATGTCATATGCCCTTGCCAGATCATCGAGCTTCGGATATCCTCCGAGCTTTACCATCTCATATCTGTCATTCAGGCTGTAGTGCTGGTATTCTCTCACAAGCCCGAGGTAATTATTGCGGAGCATGACGATCTTGATATCTACTCCCTCCTCCTTCATGGTGGCCAGCTCCATCATGGACATCTGGAAGCCCCCGTCACCGCAGACAGCGACCACCTGACGGGTTTCATCAGCCATTTTCGAGCCTATGGCGCAGGGGATTGCATAACCCATAGTCCCCATTCCGCCGGATGTGAAAAATCTTCCCCCGTCCCTTACATTCACATTGCAGCAGGACCATATCTGATTCTGGCCCACATCTGCCACATATACCGACCTGTCTGCCATATTCTGTGACATCAGTCCTATGAATATCGCAGGATTCACATGCCTGTCCGAGAAAGAAAGCGGTCTGGGCAGTCTTCTGTATTCCCTGAGATGAGCTACCCATTCGTCGGTCTTTATTGAAATATCCATATCCCTTATATCGGTAAAGATGTTCTTCGCATCTCCTACTATCGGTATGGTCGGCCCTACATTCTTGCCTATCTCCGCAGGATCCACATCTATATGCACCAATACTTTGTTGTCCAGTATCGTATCAGGATTTGCCACTGCCCTGTCGGCTACTCTTGCTCCGACCATTATAAGCATATCGCATTCCTGCATTGCCTTGTTTGCGGATATCGAGCCGTTATTTCCAACCATGCCGAAATTGAGCTCATGATCCGTGGGAAGGGCTCCTATGCCCATCATGGTATGCACAAGAGGTATCCTGTTTTCCTCCACAAAGGCACGAAGCTCCTTCTTGGCCCCTGACAGGAAAACTCCTCCGCCGGCGCAGATCAGGGGTCTTTTGGCCTTTTTAAGCTCGGAAAGAGCCTTCTTTATCTGCTGATAATGCCCCTTTACCGTAGGCTTATAGGTCCTGAGGTTCACCTCCTCAGGATATTCGAATTTTTTGATCTCCGCCCTCTGCACATCTATCGGAACATCGATAAGCACCGGCCCTCTCCTGCCCGTATTGGCTATATGAAAAGCCTCCTTGAAGACACGCGGTATGTCATTCACATTCTTGATGAGATAGCTGTATTTGACAATGCTCTCAGTTGCACCCGTGACATCGGCCTCCTGGAAACCGTCCGATCCGATAAGATCGGAATCCACCTGCCCGGATATGCATACAAGAGGTATGGAATCAGCATATGCCGTCGCTATGCCGGTGATAAGATTAAGAGCACCGGGACCCGAGGTGACCGCGCATACGCCCACCCTTCCAAGTGTCCTGGCATAGCCCGACGCCATATGGCCGGCATTCTGCTCGGTGCGTACCAGCACCTGTCTGATATCGGTAGCCCCAAGGCTGTCAAAGAAATTCGCTATCGCAACCCCCGGATAGCCATATACTACCTCGACCTTTTCCATTTCAAGGCATTTAGCCATAGCCTCTGATCCTGTCATGTCTCCTCCTCGAAAAAACAGTTTTACTTATTAACTCAGCCTGACGCGCCGGTAAGAAGCTTTGCGACCCTGACCGCATCTGACGCATCAGTGGAATAGGCATCGGCTCCGATCTCCCTGCAGAAGTCTTCTGTCACTACGGCGCCGCCTATCATGAATTTACCCTTATATCCCTGCGCTCTCCCGTATTCCACCACATTTCTCATCTCATTCATGGTAGTTGTCATGAGCGCGGACAGTCCTATTATATCAGCCTTTTCATCAACAGCTGTCTTTATTATCTTTTCCTTCGGCACGTTTTTGCCCAGGTCAATGACCCTGAAGCCATGATTTTTCAGCATGAGCACCACAAGATTCTTGCCTATGTCATGTATATCGCCCTCCACCGTGGCAAATACTATGACCGGAGCATTATCATCATCACCGCCTGTCGCAAGATGCGGCTCAAGTATGCTGATGGATATCTCCATGGTCTCAGCCGAAGCTATAAGCTGAGGCAGAAAATATTTTCCCTTGTCAAAGAGATCGCCCACATCATTTATTGCCGGGATAAGCGCCTTGTCAAGGATATCCTTTGCCCCGGCTCCTTCCCTGAGCGCGGACTCCGTCATTTCCCCTATCGCGCCCTTTCTGCCCTTCAGTACGGCATTGTGCAGACCGGACAGTATCCCTCCTTCTGTCTCTGAGGATGAGAAGCTGTCTGTCCTGTCCTTTGGTCTGCTCCCGCCTTCCTGCGCCTTTATCGAATCCGCTGCCCTTGTCTGAGCCGCGATCTCATCCGCATGCTCATTCATATATTCTATATATCTGTTGTCTGCATCAGGATGAGCCATAAGCAGATCCGAAGACAGCACCATCCTTATCATGGCATCCTGGTTCGGATTCAGGATGGCTGAGGTAAGATGTGATCTGACAGCCATCGCAAGGAAGGCCATATTCACATTTATCCTCTCCGGAAGCCCGAAGGATATATTTGATAATCCGCAGGTAGTGGCAAGCCCCATTGAATGACAGTATTCAATTGTATCAAGCGTATCTTTTGCCGCATCCGGCAGGGCTCCTACCGTACCGACAAGCCCGTCAACGATAATATCCTCTTTCCTGAAGCCCATGCATAAGGCTTTTTCAAGGACTGTATCGATATTATTCTTTTTTTCTTCCAGGGTCTTCGGCAGTCCGGAATCTCCTATGGGAAGCAGTATGAACATCGCCCCGTATCTCTTTGCGGTCTCCAGCATCCTGTCACATCTGTCAGACTCTGCGGAAATGGAATTTATAAGGGCTCTTCCGGGATATCTCCTTAATGCAGCCTCCATTATCTCCGGATAGCTGGTATCTATGCAAAGCGGAAGTGACGAAGCCTGCGTCACCGTATCTATGGCCTTAAGCATCATCTCCTTCTCATCGACTCCGCTCATGCCCATATTTACGTCCAGTATGTCCGCTCCCTTCTCCTCCTGCTCCTCCGCAAAGGCGGTGACCATATCAAAGGAGCCTTCCCTGAGCTCTGCCTGAAGCTTCTTTTTACCTGTGGGATTGATCCTTTCTCCTATGATGATGAATCTTCCGTCCAGATCAAAAACCAGGCTTTTCCTCTCGGATGAGAGCATGCGCCTGCCCTTTATCACACGGCCCGCTGCCCCTGCCTCAACTGAGGCACTCTCTTCTGAAGCCTTATCTGCAAGGACGGATATCTCTTTTATATAACGCGGATCAGTCCCGCAGCAGCCGCCAACTATCGATGCACCCGCCTCTATTATCTTTGACATGCCCTCCCTGAAGCCCTCCGGCTCCAGATCATATACTGTATTTCCCTCCGCATCCAGCGCCGGAAGTCCCGCATTAGGCTTGCATATGACAGGAATCTCCGCAATATCCGCAAGCTTTTTTATAAGCGGCACCATCCTGTCTGGACCCGCAGAGCAGTTTGCTCCGAAGGCGTCGGCTCCCAGATACTGCAGGGTGATAAGCGCTGTCACCGGATCTGTCCCGTAGAGAGTCCTTCCGTCTGCTTCAAAGGTAAGTGTCGCCATTATCGGAAGCTCACAGACCTCCCTGCAGGCTATGACAGCAGCTCTGGTCTCCTGCAGACTCATCATGGTCTCTACAACTATAAGGTCAACGCCCCCCGCTTCAAGCGCACTGATCTGCTCCTTGTAGACATCCACAAGCTCCTCAAAGCCCATTGGGCCCACAGGCTCTGTCTGTATCCCGGTCATGGAAATATTCCCTGCCACATAGCAGTCAGGCTTATGAGGATTATCTCTCTTATACTCCGCGACAGTCTTTTTTGAAAGGCCTGCAAGGGCTTTATTCATCTCCTGAAGCCTGTCATAAAGACCATATTCCTCAAGCTTTATCCTGTTGCAGGAAAAGGTGGGGGAATACAGTATCCTGCTCCCCGCCTCGAGATATTCTCTCTGAAGTCCGCATATTATATCAGGGTGCTCCAATATCCAAAGATCAGGACATATTCCGTTCCTGAGACCTGCCTTCTGCAGATTGGTCCCGGTGGCTCCGTCAAGGAGGACAAGCCCGCCTGATGTCAGTTTTCTAAACTCCTCTCTGGTCATCAGTCATCAGGATGCCCGTCTCCATCCATGTCAAAGTCCATGCCGTCATGATCCAGATCATCCGGAGAACCAATGCTCTCTCTCGAATAAACCCTGTTAGCCCTTCTCTGCTCCTCGATCTTCTGTGAAAAGAGCTCCTTTACCCTTTCTGAATCCTTGATATTTATGATACGGAAGTCGCCAAGGCTCTTATCGGAGGAATCTATCTTAAGGGTTCCTATTCCGAACATCTTCTGCATCAGGCTCCTTATAAGCACAACATCTGTCATGCGGTAGAGCCTGACCTCGTCATATCTCGTGCTCAAAAGCCCTCTCTCAAGATAAAACCTCTGATCATCAAGAGAATACTTCGTAAAGCTCCAGGGCAGACCTAAGCAGTTTCTCTTCCTGTCCTCCCAGATGGAGCCCTCCTTTCTCTTTTTTCCGCTTGCCTTTCTGTTTTTTTCATAGATCACCGTGATCACCACAGCGATTATGAAGATCACGACAACAGCGATCAAAAAAACCAGCAGTCCGGTCAAAATCATATCCAGCATAGATCGATCCCTCCTCTATATAGCATAATTTATATATGAGTTATTTTGTCGGATGCTAGTATAGCGTTTCTTAAATAACTGTACCAAATGCTTGCCTGCTCACCTGATAG
>CAMUZQ010000092.1 GCA_947165275.1 uncultured Lachnospiraceae bacterium
CTTTTATTATCTGCGATCTCTTAAGGAAGGTATCCTTACTCTCTTCACTCATTATGAGATCGAGGTATCTCTGGCGGTACCTTGTATCCGTATCCGTAAGGCCATGGAATTTCTCGGGAAGAGGTTTCAGCGCCTTTGTAAGCAATGTGAGCTTTGCCGCGTGGACAGATATCTCTCCCGCCTGTGTGCGGAATACCTCTCCTTCAACACCTATGATGTCGCCGACATCCATATATTTTTTGAATGTATCGTATTCCTCTTCACCTACTGAATCCCTTGCGACATAGACCTGTATCTTTCCCGAGCGGTCCATGCAATTGCAGAAGGATGCTTTGCCCATCTTACGCTTGAACATCATCCTGCCTGCAATACGGACTACCTGTCCTTCCAGCGAATCAAAACTATCCTTGATCTCCTGCGCATGATGGGTTACATCATACTTTGTTATCCTGAAGGGATCTCTGCCTTCATTCTGCAAGGTTGAAAGCTTTTCTCTTTTTACTGCGAGTATATCTTCCTGCGGCATATAAGCCCTCCGTTATTATTTATTGGTAACGCTCAAGATCTTGTACTTGAGTACACCTGCTTTGGTCTCTACCTTAACTGTATCTCCCTTTTTATGGCCGAGTATAGCACGGCCTACCGGAGATTCGTTTGAGATCTTATTCTTCAGGCTGTTCGTCTCTGTCGCGCCTACGATCTTGTATTCAAGTTCATCCTTGAATTCCATATCCATAAGCTTTACGATGCTGCCCATACCGATCCTGCCCTTTTCATTGGCTTCCTGAGGTACGACCACAGCGTACTGGAGCATATGCTTTATCTTCTCAATACGTCCATTGATCTCCGACTGCTCATTTTTCGCAGCATCATATTCGGCATTCTCTGAAAGATCTCCCTGCTCTCTGGCCTCAGCGAGCTTTTTGGCGATCTCCTTCATTTTCACATTGGAAAGCTGGTCAAGCTCTGCCTCCAGCTCGTCATAACCCTCCTGAGTCATCTCATAACGTTTTATCTGTGCGTCTTCTCCCATTTCCTTACTCCTAAATCCATAAATTAAAATATCCTGTCCTGAAATTGTGCTTTATAAAAATGTACAATCAGGACAAGACATTTTATACTATTGCATCATCAAAGTCAAATCATTTTATCCTTCGGAACAGTTCATGATAAGTGCTCTCATTTCCTCCATTGACACGGCCTGATTTATCCTCAGCCTGAGCTTTGCGGAGCCCGGCATTCCGGCTGTATACCATCCGATATGCTTTCTCATCTCCCGTATACCTGTATACTCTCCCTTGTCCTCTACAGTCATAGCGAGATGGCGGAGCATTACCTCTTTTTTTTCATCAGCTGTCGGTCTGTACTCCCTGCTCTCTGAGATCTCCCGGAATATCCACGGATTTCCCTCTGCTGCCCGTCCTATAGCGACTCCGTCACAGCCGGTCCTGAGTATCATTGCCTCCGCATCTTTAAGGCCCCTGACATCGCCATTCCCTATTACCTTTATTCCTGCCCGTTGTTTTACCTGTGCGATCACGTCCCAGTCTGCCTTTCCTTCGTAATACTGCTCGCGGGTACGTCCATGTACCGTGATCATGGCTGCCCCCGATTCCCGGGCAATATAGGCTATCTCAGGCGCATTTATGTGCTCTTTGTCAAATCCGGATCGTATTTTTACCGTAACAGGTTTATCTATAGCGTCTGCGACCGCTTTTATTATCTTTCCCGCCAGCAGCGGATCCTTCATCAGTGCAGAGCCTTCACCGTTATTGACGATCTTCGGCATGGGACAGCCCATATTTATATCCAGCATGTCAAAGGGGATCTTCCCGTCAAGGATCCTGGCTGCCTCAGCCATCGTTTCCGGTTCCGACCCGAAAAGCTGAAGTGACACCGGATGCTCTGTTTCGGAAATTCCGGCAAGCTCAAAGGTTTTTTTATTATTATATGTGACTGCTTTTGCCGATATCATTTCAGTAACGACAAGATCCGCTCCAAACTCATGACAGATGGTCCTGTAGCTGACGTCCGTAACTCCGGCCATCGGAGAGAGAACGGTAAAGATATGTTCTTTTTTCATAGATCGATCTTTTCCCCAAGGAATACAACCTTATAGAAAAGCGATATCTCACCAAACATCTGCCGCTGAGTCATCTGCAGGTTCTTTATCTCAAGCTCCGCTCCGATATCATCATACATGGCGTCTGCCTCCTCTGCGTCAGTTATCAGCTTCAGATCCCCGGCTTCATCAAATCCTATAACAAATGTACCGCCGCATTTTTCTGTAAATTCCACGCAGATGATATGAAGGGTATCCTTAACCTGATCCGGGAGTTTCGAGAAGTCTCTGTTAAAGTAGTATTTTTTTTCATATGAACTGGCACCGCAAAGCACACAGAGTTCGCTCTCATCAAACATATCCGTATATTCCTCTCACCGAAACCTCGCCTGAGTATACCCGCTCCTCTGTACCGTCTTCTCTGATCACAATCAGCTCGCCCCGTGCATCTATCCCCAAAGCCCTGCCAGAGTACTCGCCCTTGGGATCAAGAACCCTTACCTCTGCTCCGGAATTGGCACATATCGTATTGTACTCATCTCTGAGGGCACTCAGGTCTCCGGTCTTCAGAAAGATCTCATAATACGCTTCAAAAGCCTCTGTCACTGCTGCCACGACCCTTGATCTGGAATAGGTCCTGCCGCCTTCGATCCGCATGGATGTCGCTGTATTTTTTATTTCATCCGGGAACACCTCAGTATTTACATTGATACCTGTGCCTACTATGACTTCGTGAATAAAATCGGGCTCTGCTGTCATTTCCGTAAGTATCCCGACAAGCTTTTTTCTGTTTACAACGATATCATTAGGCCATTTGATCCGCGTATCAAGCCCCGATATCTCCCTTATCCCTTTGGCTGCAGCCAATGCCATTATGAGCGTCATCATAGGAGCTGTATCAGGCTGGAGGTTCGGACGGAGCAGATAACTCATCGCTATATTTACACCCTCGGGCGTGGTCCACTCTCTTCCACGTCTGCCTTTGCCTTTTGTCTGAATATCAGCTACGGCAACCAGCCCTTCTTCTGCTCCTTTAGCGGCTCTTCTTTTGAGCTCATCATTGGTGCTGTCTATCTCTTTGAAAAATAAGAGGTTCTGTCCCAGCCAGGATGTATGAAGAAATGATCTGATGCTTTTCTCTCCGAATGCCTCAGTCTCATTGACTACCCTGTAGCCTTTTCCTGTGACTGCTTCTATCTCGATACCCTCTTTTCTGAGTCTCTCTATCTGTTTCCATACGGCATTTCTGGAAATACCCATTGCATCGGCTATTTCCTGGCCTGAAACATGATCGTTTTTTTCTTTGAGATATCTTAAAAGATCCAAGGTCCTATCATCCCCTGTGCTATAAGACCTCCTGTGATACATAAGACTGCAGGAATAATGAATGCTGTCATCGCATATCTGCCGGTGATCAGCCCCTTAATGATATTGGTTGCAAACATACCCGCTCCGGCATAGAAAACCGCGGCCATTATGCGATCTTCGCCGCGCACTATAACGATGATCGTAAGGACGATCACCGTTATGGAAAAAAGCATGGTGGCCATATCAGTCACAAAGCGCGGGTTTTTTCTGTCAAATCTCATATATTCCAGTCATCGGATAATGTAGCAGCCATAACAGCCTTTATTGTATGCATACGATTCTCTGCCTGATCAAACACCGGCTTATTATATGCCTTAAACACCTCGTCCGTGACCTCCATACAGGTAAGACCGAACTTCAGGTTGATCTCACGTCCTATTTCGGTATCCAGATCATGGAATGAAGGCAGACAGTGCATAAAGATGGCATTCTCATTTGCGCGTTTCATCACGTCCATGGTTACGCGGTAGGGTGTGAGGTCTTCTATCCTTTCCTCCCACACGTCATCAGGCTCTCCCATGGATACCCACACATCTGTATATACTGCATCCGCGCCTTTTAATCCCTCATTTATATCCTCGGTAAGGACGATCTCGGCTCCGGACTCTGCAGCCCATTCCCGGCATTGATGCACAAGCTCCTCCTCCGGAAAATATCTGGAGGGAGCTATCGCACGGAAATTCAATCCGAGCTTGGAACAGCCTATCATAAGGGAATTGCCCATATTATATTTGGCATCTCCAAGATATACCAGTGTCCTGCCTTTTAGATCACCCATATATTCTCTGATCGTAAGCATGTCTGCAAGGACCTGTGTAGGATGATATTCATTGGTCAACCCGTTCCATACAGGCACACCTGCATGCTCGGCAAGATTTTCGACTATCTCCTGTCCAAAACCCCTGTATTCTATCCCGTCGAACATCCTTCCCAGAACCTTGGCTGTGTCTTCGATACTTTCCTTCTTGCCTATCTGTGAGCTCTTGGGATCAAGATATGTACTGCCCATCCCGAGGTCAGCGGCTGCCACCTCAAATGACGCCCTGGTCCTCGTTGAGTTCTTTTCAAATATGAGAGCTACATTTCTGCCTTTAAGTCTGTCATGAAGTATATGCTCTTTTTTTAATTTCTTGAAATACGCTGCAAGGTCCAGGAGGTACGTGATCTCCTCTTTTGTATAGTCCTTAAGCGTAAGAAAGCTCCTTCCCTTAAGAGATACCATCTCTATAAATCCTCACTTTGATTTTCAACATCCTCGATGATCGCTTCTGTTGCAGCAGCTGCTTCTATTCCGCCTGCTCCGGTATCCGGATGTATGCAGGGATCGATCTCCGGCGCTGCCTTGGGTCTTTCGCTGTCGTCCACTGCTGTGGAATTTCCTATTCCCAGAGCCTCTGCCGCGACTCCCAGAGTCTCGACCACTGCGGATATATCTGAAGGCATGAATATCTTTGTAGCTCTTCCATCTGCAACATCCTTAAGTGCCTCTATGCCTTTAAGCCTTAATACTCCCTCCGTAGGCGTCGCCTTATTCAGCATGCTGACACCCTCTGCCTCGGCCTCATACACGAGCTTCTTTGACTTTGCACGGCCCTCTGCAAGGGCTATCTGAGCATCTCTTTCTGCTTCCGCTGCAAGTATCTTCGCTCTCTTGTCACCCTCGGCTCTTGCAACTACTGCTTCCTGATGCGCCTGTGCCTCAAGGACTGTCTGTCTTCTTTCACGCTCCGCTCTCATCTGCTTGGTCATGATCATTTCTATTTCTTTGGGCGGTGCAATATTTTTTATCTCCACTCTTGTAACCTTGATACCCCATGGATCTGTGGCATCATCCAGAATGGACTGCATCTTTGCATTTATCTGGTCACGGCCTGTAAGTGTCTGGTCAAGCTCCATCTCACCTATGATATTTCTCAGGGTTGTTGCTGCGAGGTTCTGCAGACCTGCTATGGGATGCTCCACTCCATAGGCATAGAGCTTCGGGTCAAATACCTTGCAGAATACTACCGAGTCTATCTGCATGGTAACATTATCCTTTGTAATAACAGGCTGCGGAGGGAAATCCAGAACCTGCTCCTTAAGTGACATCTTTACAGCTACTCTTTCTATAAACGGTGTTTTAACGTGAATACCGGCAGTCCATGTAGTTTTGTACCGTCCCAGTCTCTCAATAACGAATGCCTCAGCCTGAGGGACTATCCGTACATTTACCAGTATCAGTACGATGATCAATAATAATAATACAAGAATAAACGCCATTGCCTTAACCTCCTGTGATCAATGTAACTCTGCTTCACTTTGTTTTATGTACAATTTTGAAAAGAAATTATATTATATCACAAAATGAAGAATAATTCACAATAGAGAAAAAAGAATAATAGAATAACAGAATAATAGAAAAAAAGTGAAACGTCCAGCGGACGTTTCACCAATAAACATGATTGCCTATCACTATCCCTTCGTGACCGGAGCTTATGTTTCGGAAATATTTGGCGGTGCCGACATTTGACAATCCGCTTATAGCATCATGGGCTGCCTGTCTGGCTGTAGGCGATATGGCTCCTGTTGCTATCGTACGGGCAAGCTTGCCTGATGAAGCGGGACCGAACTGTGCCGGCGCATATACAGCATTTGAAATGGATCCGTAGCCGCCCTTGGCTCTGTTTACAACTACTGCTCCTACTGCCAGCTGAGATTCATAGGGACCGTTGCATTCACACTGTATAAGGGCCGCAAGAAGTGTCTCATCGTCAACAGAAGCCGAAACCGCGCCGTTATCTGTAACAGATGCTTCTGTTTTGGATGAGGATGCTGCCTCAAGCTCTTCTGTGGAGATCTTTACTTCCCCGGAAGATCTGTCTTTGTCTCCATCCTCTGACCTGGCTTCACTCTTCTTTTCTTCCTTGGCCTTTTTCGCGGCTTCTTTTGCAGCGTTGGATTTCTCCTCCCTCTCTTGAGCCTGCTCTTTGGTCTCACCGGTCTTATATGAGGTCTTCTTAGTTATATAGTCATTGGACACATAGCCTGTATCCTCACCGTTTGTCCCATCCTCGAAAGAGATCTTAGTCCAGTCATCTCCCTCTGTGCCTACTATCTCCACCTCGTCGCCAAAGCTCAGCATTGCCTTGATCGACGCCTCTTCGGAGGCTTCCGATCTTATCCTGAGACGGTCGGCATTGATAATGGCTATCTCCATGAGTCCATTGTCTGTTATCTTCTTCGCATCATCTCCGAAAAGAAGATAATCGTCCTTGGCCCAGCCTTCAAGCACGCCCGACCTGACCCTTGTCCAGCCGTCCTTACGCTCTATGATCTCACCTACGCAATCCGTATATAAATATCCGACAACTGCAGAATCCTCTGTCGCCTCAGCCCTTACATTCATTGAATCGTCTACATTGGCTACGCAGAGCTCCTTATCATCCGTGTGATCCGACCCGTCCTCAGATTCCTTTTCCGGCTGCTTTTCCGATTCGGTTTCTGATCCTTTTTCCGGATCCTTATCCTCGTCAGAGTCGTCAGAGCTCTCGTCTGTGGTCTTCTCTTCTGCCTTTTCCTCTGCCTTATTGGAAGATTCGGATATGACCGACTCACCTGACCCGGCAGATATATCGACTTTTTCTGATGAACTCTCCGATGTATTATCAGAAGATTTCTTCTCCTCTTCCTCTACGACGGTCATCTTGTTATCTGAGGGCGCTGTCCTTTTACCTGCATCAGCTGAAACAGATACCTTCTTTGCCACGCCCGCAGAGATCTTATCCAGGACGCCTTCCTTTGCATATGCATTTGTTGTAACTGACACCGTGATGAGCAATGCTATCAGGGTCGATATCATCTTCTTGAACATGGTAACAAAGATTTAACATATTTGTAACGTTTTGTCAAACACAATTTTTTTCTTTCTATATTTTGTGCCTGAAATACATGAAAAACGCATAATATTGACGGAGTAAATTGTTACAAAATTTTACGTAAACCTAAATTGATTTTTGTAAGATTTGAATCAAAATGAGTCGATCCGGTTCAAAAAAAGAATGCCTGATACTTCCTTGGCACAGGTATCAGGCTATGATAAAATCTTAGAAAATGATTTCTTCGGGGGACTTTTGGAGTACTGGAGGGAAGGTCTATGGACGAACAGAAAAAAATGATGAAAAGGGTCGGTATGCAGATAAGCCTTTGTATGGGTATAACTCTCAGCTTCTTTTTATCGCTCTTAGGTTTATTGTCTTCGGGAAGTTTTTCAATCCCCGCCTGGATCATCAGCTTTGTCATAAGCACTGTCATAAGCCTTATAATAGGCTTTATCGTCCCGATGAAAAGGATATCGGACAGCCTGTGTGCAAAATCAGGCCTGAAGTCCGGAAAGCTCTCTACGAGGTGTTTCGAAGCCTTACTTTCAGATCTTATCTACACCCCTGTCATTACCTTTTGTATGGTTTTTCTGGCTTACAGGACAGCTGTTTCCCACGGAGCTCCTTTTCAGTTCCTGCCGATGTTTCTGCATTCTCTTTTGATCAGCATGATCGCAGGGTTTATTCTGATATTTATATTCATGCCGTTTTTCATGAAGCTTATCCTTGATAAGGCGGCGCCCAGGACATGAAAGATCATCCCGGGATCATCCCGAAAAAAAGAGCTTTCCGGTTTTCCGGAAAGCTCTTTTGATATGTGTCTTTTTTATGACTTACTTGATGATGGAAGCAACTCTTCCTGAACCAACTGTACGTCCGCCCTCTCTGATAGCGAATGTAAGTCCCTGCTCCATAGCGATAGGATGGATGAGCTCAATGGTCATCTCAACGTTATCACCAGGCATGCACATCTCTGTGCCCTCGGGAAGATTGATAACTCCTGTAACGTCTGTTGTTCTGAAATAGAACTGAGGACGATAGTTGTTGAAGAAAGGTGTATGACGTCCACCCTCGTCCTTTGTCAGTACGTATACCTGAGCTGTGAAATTTGTGTGGCATGTAACTGATCCGGGAACTGCAAGAACCTGTCCACGCTCGATATCCTTACGGTCTACTCCACGAAGAAGAGCTCCGATGTTATCACCAGCCTGTCCTTCGTCAAGGAGCTTTCTGAACATCTCGATACCGGTTACAACTGTCTTCTTAACTTCCTCTCTGATACCAACGATCTCAACCTCATCATTAAGGTGAAGGATACCACGCTCTACACGGCCTGTAGCAACAGTTCCACGGCCTGTGATGGTGAATACGTCCTCGACAGGCATAAGGAAGGGCTTGTCTGTAGGTCTCTGAGGTGTAGGGATATATTCATCTACAGCCTTCATGAGCTCCATAACCTTGTCTCCCCACTCTCCTGAAGGATCCTCAAGAGCCTTCAGAGCTGAACCCTGGATGATCGGAATATCATCGCCGGGGAACTCATACTCATTAAGAAGGTCACGAACCTCCATCTCAACGAGCTCGATAAGCTCGGGATCGTCAACCATGTCGCACTTGTTAAGGAATACAACGATGTAAGGAACACCAACCTGACGGGCAAGAAGCACGTGCTCTTTTGTCTGAGCCATAACACCGTCAGTAGCTGCAACAACGAGGATAGCGCCATCCATCTGAGCTGCGCCTGTGATCATGTTCTTGACATAGTCAGCATGTCCGGGGCAGTCAACGTGTGCATAGTGACGAGCCTCTGTCTCAT
>CAMUZQ010000093.1 GCA_947165275.1 uncultured Lachnospiraceae bacterium
GAACCGCTCCATGCTGCTCACCCCGGACTGCACCATGAACGACCTGGAGACCCTGGTTAAGACTAAGGAGGTATTCAGGGAAATGTGCATAATGTATGGCATAAATCCGGCTTCCATGGCCCAATCCCCCATTGGGAGCATGATAGACTAGTACATCACTTCCTAATTAGCGGGACTTATTCTGAGGGCGTGAAGCCTCTGCCAGTGAGGGTTTGCGCCCTCAGAATTAAGAAGCATAAATCAAGGCATGCCGGCTGTTCACTGGTCATTAGAAGAAGCAAATCATAAATAGTGAGGGCAATGCTCATTCAGGATATTCAATCTGAAATTCGAGCTTTTCATGAGTTTCCGTTGAATACAGTACGCCATCCTCGGAATAGAAGGTTTTATTCTGTTCATCACATTCAAAAATGATGGCCGGTTTGTAGAAGATTATATTTCCATTGTCCTGTTTTATGCCGATATACTCTTTTCCGTCAATTCCAGCTGATATTTTGACAGAGTTGATATATCTGCCAAGCCTGATCGTAAATATGAGCTGTTCAAAAGATATCGGAGCATCGTATAAAGCTTCGCTATCGCCCTCATATGTAACTATACGACCATACAGCGGATTCTGCTTCATGTATTCGATGCGTGCGTTTTCAGCCTCTTCCCATTCTTTGGTTCCTTCCGGAATGGGTTTGCCATATGGTCCCGTCCATGGTTCAAAGCCGTCGTCAAACGGTTTGAGGGAAATCCCGAACCAGGCAGGGACTCCGATATTCGCAAAGCCGCCAAGTTCCGTTATCTTTTCGTTATGGTCGGTAACATCAGGAACATCAATCCTAAGATTCTCCAATGAGCCGTCCCATAGATATGCATAAACAAGCCCCTCATGGCTTAACTGACCGATCGTAATCTTCAGGTCTCCCATTCGAATATCAGTGTTTCCGGTTATGGATCTGTCTGTACATCCGCTAAGCAGAAACGCACACAGGAAGAGCATTATGGACAGAAGAAATGGACGATGATAAGTCATTGCACAACCCTCCACTTATAGTTCTCTTTGAAAAGAAACGATCCGCAGTGAATACAGTTTCCGTCTTCATCCGGTGTAAAAGCTGCTCCGCATGCAGGACAGCAGCGTTCACCTGACACTACCTTTCCCTGTTTCATAAATCTGTCAGGATATCGGTTTCGCATGAAGTCTGCAAGGATAAATTCACACCGGTGATCAATCTTCAAAGCACCGTCAGTCCCCTGCCTTATGACAGTTTTGTTGACGGGAAAAGCTGTTTTCAGGATGGTGTCCTTATCCGTATTTGTGATTTTTCTTATCTCGATCTCTCCAAGCCACAGGTCTATCAGATTCTCTGACAACTCATCCTTCAGTACGCTTTCATATACATCCTGCCTGAAATCATTTTCGGAGAATCTTACGATTTTCTGCTTTGTCCTTTTCTTTACCCTTGATCCATTACCGCCTGACGCAAGCACTATGATCATCCATCCGATGAAGCCACGGAGCTTAAGATGCTCAGGTTCGATTTCTAAGGATTCCAGCTGCCAGTCGTAATAATCAGAAAAAATGGTAGAGCCACAGTAGGGACACACTATATCCTTAATCCCATCAGGCAGATCTGCGCCACAGGAAGGACAGTTTTTGATATGCTGATCCCGGTAAAAAATATCATTCTTTACTATCTTTCTTCCCCATTTATCCTTTTGATTTGAAGCGGTGCGCTCTTTTGAAGCGAGACGCCTTGACATGGAGAAATATATCCTGACAAAGGGATAATATGCTGACATAAGGGTCTTCCCGTCAGCCTGACTTAAGTATTCATCAACTGCTGATGCGCCCAGTTCACAGGCACGCCATTCCTTGCCTCCCTGATCCCATTTACGATAGATCTGACCGCTCTTTTTTTGTTCGGCGGAAACATCAAGGAACTTGAGCCTGCGGATGACCCCGTGCTTTCGAAGGCTGTTTCTGACGATGTTGATCTTTTGATACTGGTTTTCGCCGATCATGCACACAGGCTTCTGTATCCTCATATACCCTGAGTACCGCATCCAATGACCTGCACGCTTCCGTAAGAGCCTTGCTCCGGGTATCAAAGTATCGATCCTTCATGCTCTTTGCTTTTTG
The DNA here is from genome assembly GCA_947165275.1 of uncultured Lachnospiraceae bacterium. Taxonomy (GTDB): domain Bacteria; phylum Bacillota; class Clostridia; order Lachnospirales; family Lachnospiraceae; genus NK4A144. The sequence continues at coordinate 2,132 of CAMUZQ010000093.1, forward strand.
GATGTGGCCGCTTTTTACGGATATGCGCCATATCAGGACTACTCCGTAGATCAGAGCTGTAAGAAGCTCGCCCGCAAGTATGATCATAAGGATAACTACTAACAAAAACCAGATCATTTCCATATGTTTTCCTTCAATCAGGGATCACAAGTCCACCGGTTCTTGCCTTCACGGCAAGCTCGAGTCTTGATCGGAAGCCTGTTTTCTGTATCATATTCGTGATATGCATCTTGACGGTACGCTCACTGATCCCCAGCTTTTCCGCGATCTCTTTGTTGGAAGCACCGTCTGTCAGTTCCCTTAAGACCACGGTTTCCTTTTCGGTGAATTCCGTACTGACAGCGTTTCCGATTCTGATCACCGGTGTCTGATCGGGATAGATCGACTCCCCGTTCATGGTTCTTTGCATTAACTCCAGGATAGGCTGCTCCTGGATTTCCTTGTACCAGAAGCTTTCAACTCCTATTTTGCGAGCCTTGTCGATATAGGTTATCTCGGGCATGGAGGTGACGACAAGGATCTTTGTCTCCGGGCGGATGTCTTTGATCCGCTTTGCCGCCGAAAGACCGCTTTGCCCTGTATGCATCACGATATCCATGATGACCAGATCCACATATCTTCTGCTGACATAATCCACGGCCTTATCAGCTTCCGAAAAAGAAGCAGACAGTTCGAAATTCTCCGCTTCGCTGACGATGCTTTCAAAAAGCTGCCGGGACATTAAAAAATCTTCTACGATCATGACTCTGTATGGCTTCATTCTCGATTTACCTCAAAAATGCGTATTACTGTTTGACCTCATCCGTTCGGATCCGATCCCCTGATTTCGCTTCTTCGATGCTTTAGGCGGTATCCGGATTAAAAAACAGTTTATCCGGGGAGTGTCAGCTTCATTTTGAATCGGTCTGTGCTTTCGATCTCCATGGTACCGCCCATCCTCTCTATGCGTTGTCTTAAGTTTTTCAGCCCACCTTTCTCCACGATCCTGCCGGCAGGACGGGAGCCGTCATTTGAAAAAATAAGAACATACCCGGTTCCCGTGGCTTCGATGTCAATGTAAGCCGTATGTCCGGTTGTATGACGGAGGATATTGGTGATATGTACGGTAAGAGCGCTGTCTATCACATCTCTTAAGCATTCCTCATCCGGAATATCGCCGGATACCACCACATCCACTCCCATGTTCCTTGCCTGAGAGATGAAATGCCCATGGTCTGTATCCGTGGTTTGTGTTTCGGTGCGCTTTGCCTCGGACATCCTGGCAAGGATTCGTTTCCATTCAGAGAGGATCATTTCATCGGTCAGCTCATGAGAGCCCAGTAGCCAGGCTTTCGTCATCAGAAGGCTCCTGCCCAGGCTGTCGTGAATACGGGTTTTGGCAAGAAGCACATCCTCTTCGAGAGACAGATAGGATGTAATCCGTGAAAGCTCGTTTGCCGGATCGCCATGGTAGGATAATGGTTTTGCCCGCCGACTCCCGGAAAGAGGGTAAGCGGCATGTAAACGGAGCTTTACGGTATCATCCTCTTCATACAGATCATAGGTCGCCCCAAGCAGAGAAAAGAGCTCGGTATCCATCGGGAAGTCGATTTTCTCGATGCCATTGGAACAGGAGAAAAGCTCCATGTCCGATTCCACCGTTAAAGTGATGGAGACGGCATCTTCGGTTCTGCTGTTTATAAGCTTGACATAGCAGGCACTCTTCGCGCCGCATGTGGTGTTAAGCAGCAGTTTCAGGATGGCCGACAGCAGAAGAGAGGGCACCTCCACGCTTTCGCCACTTTCTTCATATCCGGCGCTGACTCTTGAAAAATTAAAATAGTCGATGGCCTCGCATATGGCAAGCGACAGCTCCCTGGTGCTTAAGTATCCGTTTTTCGGCGTTATCAGTTCAAGATTGGCTCTGCGCTTGATATAAATGCCGATAAATGCGATGCGTATCATACCATTACGGAATATGTCGCCGCTCTTTGATCGGATATGATCCATAATGCTTCGTATACGCAAAATCTCCTCTTCGACTGTTCCGAACAGGCTTTCGCTTATCCAGTTTCTGTCCTTCGCAAGGGAGACGGACGGGATGAGACCGACCAGGATCAGCGCCTCCCAGAAGCCTATGTACAGCAGCACATATACCTCCTGGATATTGTACAGATTATATCCATTCAGCTTCGGACTGGATCCCAGATTTATGATGTAATACCACGCCCACAGCAATAATCCGATCAGCTCTATGATCACAGGTATTTTCCAGTTCTTTTTATAGGAGGATAGGATACATTTTCGGTATGTTATCACGAAAGAAGCCAGCATGAGCGAGGCATACCAGAGTATGACCAGGTAATAAAGACCTCCCATGCGGCTGTGTTCCTCTTCTCCGTCATACCATATCTTGATAGCCAGGCCGTGCAGGTCGTTGGTGAGGATAAGTACCATCAGGAGAGCATAGAAGATCTTCAGCGGAAGCAGCCGCCTGTTCATCCGCTGCCGGTCTTTATGATCAATCGACAGACCGATCATAAGGGACAAAAGAGGCGTGATGAGAACCGGAAGATAATAACAGTACCATAGGAACCTGTGAGGAAAGGTGTAGGGCGTCACAAAGTTATAGCGGATCTGTCTGAATACAAATAAAGACAACATCCACATTCCGCCGGACTGAAGCAGTTTTTTGATATAGGAATCGGCAATCTCATCCTTAAGTGAGAGTATCCAGAAGACGATCAGGAGGCAATAGGAAATCGTAGACACATATTTTATATGCAGGTAATAAGCGGCATGGTTACAAAGGGCGGTAAGTACCGCCCATATCAGAAATATTCTGCTTGTTTTAATCCTGCCTTTTGCCATAGGATCTCCCGTCCGGTCAGGAAAAGAACCCTCCATACCGTATGTGTCAAAATCTACTATCCACAGTATCGCATAAATCATTCTCAATGACTATGTACTTTTGTACAGATTACGGGAAATATGCAAACCTGTACTTTTGTACGTATTGCTTTTTAAGAATATGTGACAAAATTTACTTTGTGTAGATTATTGTTGGAGGTGTCCTACAAGGTCTATTCCGAAAAGAAGAGCCAGGAAAAGGATTCCGAGGTATGGCGTTCCATATATTTTGAAGCTGACGGAAATAGATACATGATTTCCGGCACCTTTAAGGATCTGGATACTCTTGGAAAGTTCGTGGATCTGTATGTTAAGAATGTAAAGGTGGAAAAAGAGTGATTTTCTTGGAGGAAAAGATATGAAGGCATTCAGAAAACTGATTTCTATCCTGCTTGTGCTTGCTATGACGGCGGCACTGATAGCAGGCTGCGGGAAGAAAAGCGGTGACACATCAGACAGCTCCGGCGGACTCCTGGGGTCTGAGTCGGATAAGCTTACAGACGATGCCGGAAACGGAGAAGTGGGAGAAGCTGCAGATAGCAGTGAAATAGCAGTGATCCCGGGGCATTATGACCTCTGGACCTTTTCTACCAGTGGCGGAGATGCCTGGGTGGATATACCGCATGATCAGATGACTCTCACAGGATATGTATTTCTGGAGCCTGACCACACAGGACGGATGGGACAGGGTGTATCCGGAACCGAGAGCTCGAATAATGACATAACCTGGGATGAGGATGGAAACATATCCATGTTCGGGCAGAACCTTTATACCTTTGAAGTAAAAGGCGATGTTCTGGCGGTTGATATGGGAGGCGGAGCTGCAATGTACTACTACGTCCGTGAGGGCGTGGACGGAGCCATGGCCTACAATAACTTCAAGGAAGGCAAGGCTGTGAAGGATGCTGCGGCTATTGCGGCGGATGCCACAAACGGAGAGGATACCGGAGGCATAGAGGTTGGTGAAAATAACGATATTACATATTCGGAAATGCCGGTGCCTGCAGGATGCATGTATCATGTGGCAGCGGTTGATAACGGTGTTAAGCGTATCACCGGAAATGACCTGAAAAAGAAGGGTTATGATGAATACTGGCTGCAGTCAGGAGTGGGCGGAGAAGTGGACTTTGCCATGGGAACAAGCGACCTCCATGACGGCAGCTATTTCCTGGATGATGTGTACGGAGCCATAACCAGATACAATACAGAAACGGCAGAACCCCTCTATCCCTATTCTGTTGCAGATGACGGAGATGTACTCTTTGTAAAGACAAAGTTCGATACCCTGATCTTTGCACGTGAAGGAGTGGATCCCGGGACAGCACTTAAGCACGCCGGCGAAACCCCCGACCTTAAGATAAAAAGCGGGGACATCCCCGAGGGTCTTTCAGGCTATACGCCTACACCGAGAGACGTGAAGATACCCATGACAGGCGGCAATATTTATTGGGATCCCGGAAACGGGCATATCGACTATATTGAGCCGGGTGTAACGGAAATCGACTATCCCAGAGGTTTTGACGGCATAGGCCTGTATGAGATGAAATGGGGTCTTTATGATGCTAATAACCTGCGTATCTTCCACTGCGCTCCGGATATGTTCCCTGTGTATATAGATCCTGATACAGGGGAATTCGGACAGGATATCTATGCAACCCATGCAGGTTTTGGATGTGCAAGCTTCGGACATGCCATGTACTGCCATCCTGACACCAGACCGGCTGCCACGGATTACCTTGGGAGTATTGAATACCTTGAATACGGTCCTGTCTTCTGTAATGCAAATCTTAAGGATTATTTGAATTTCCGTGATTCCTTAAGCACTGATCCAAAGGATTATGAGCTGAAGAGCGGAAAGGACAAGGAGATAAAAGAACTTAATAAATTCGTGCTGGATAATGATACGGATAAAAAGAGGATACTTGAAAGGATATGTACATTCTGCCGTGCAGATTATCTCTATGATTACGAGACCGGCAGATATGATACAAAGTATGTGGATCCCGAATGGGTTGAAAAGAAAGAGACTTTAAGAAAAGCCCTTAAAGGGCACGGCGTCTATAACGAGGGAAGGGCATATCTCATGAGGGATATGTGTGTTGCGGCCGGAATCCCCTGTGTAGCCATGATCCTTGGAGATTCGAATATGTATGGCGATAATTACAAATCCTACGAGGATTACTTTAACAGGAACCATATTGAAAGCTATACCAGAAGCAGAAATGCGGATGATTATGCGGATGAAGAGATACCGGATGATGTTCAGGAAAGGATTGATTCCCTGACAGAAGCCGCGAACGATGCTTTTATGTATAACCTGGCATACGTTGACGGGAAATGGAACCTGATCGATGGCACCGGCGTGATAGGCCTAAATAAGGATGTGGGACCCAACGGTACATTTATGAGATTTGAAATACTGGATGTTGACGGCAAACCCATAGACCATGTTGACAGACAGGAGTGCTATAAGGAAGTTTACGATATGCAGCAGGACTATTTTGCAAAGCTGATCGCAAAGGGCGAGCTCCCCGACTGGTCAACCTTTGACCATGTGCTGGACGACAGTGGTGAATATTATCTCTACGATGGCATAGATGAGAAGGGCAAGATCACTCTTCCTGAAGATACCCTCGGTAAAAAAGACAACTATATAAAACTCAATATGGACGGAACCGGGGAAATGAAGGTTAACGGAACAGAATCAAAGGTTGCCTGGTGCAGCAATGCCGGAAACCTCACCTGCTGCAGCGAGGATGCCAAGGCCTGCGCAAGCTTTAGCGGATGGGTCGCAGCGAGAGAGACACGGGATACCACTGGACTAAGATGGGACGGAAAGTCCCGTGAGCATGGCGTTGACGCCAGGATACTCTATATCAAGGACGGCAAATACGTGGAGCAGTTCTTCCATGTGCTGGAGCCCTACGGCGTATCCATGCAGCTCCTTGATACGGACAATATTGAACAGGACGGCTACCGATACAGATTCTTAAAGGATCAGGGAACCGGAACTCCGGGAAGCTACGGAAAGAGCCCTTGGAAATAAACAGTAAAGTGATATGCAAATGCAGTTTCTGAAAGGAGAGGAAAATGGGATTATTTGGGATTCTGCAAAGGCTCCCGCAAATGAGATTAAGGAGGAGACGGATAATGCACAGGATAACGCGCAGGATAACGTAACGGCATCTGATGAAACGTCATCTGCAGAGGCTTCAGAGGCAGCAGAAAATTCGGAGGCAGCAGAGGCTTCAGAGGAAGCTGCGGCAGAAACTGAGGAAGAAGCGCCAAAGAGGGCTACCCAGACCTATACCATAATGGCATCTGACGATACGGCAGAGGTTACGTTTGATTTTATCAAGGACGATAATATCACGGTAAAAGAGGAATGGGGAAGTAAGAATATAACTCTTATTAAGGATGAGAGCAACCTTTCCTCAGTGGAGGTATCGTTGATCCATGACAGGGTGGCAGGCCCCAACATCACAAAAGAAGAGGAAGACTTCTATGATGAGAAATATCATGATTATGCCAAGGTGGAAAAGGGAGGTTTCTCCGGCTGGGAGATTTATGAAGGAGATTATGGATATCAGTTAGAGCTTACCATCAGCGATGCCGATGATGAAGGCAATGGATATGCCCTTTAAATTCAGGTAATGAAGGCTCTTGCGGGAATGAAGGATGATATGCACTTTGAAATAGATGAGTTTGTGCCGTCAGCCGATTTTCAGGATTTATTTAACACCATAAAGCTGAATGTGAAATAAAAAATGAAAAGTATTACATCTGTATTATTGGTTTTAACTTTTGTTTGTGTACTGTGCGCCTGCGGTTCAAAGACCGCAGGCGATGTGCAGAATACAGAAACGGAAGCAAAGCAGGATATGACATCTTCAGAGCCTGCGGAGGGTGAAATCTATACCTCAGGGCAGAGTAATGATGGGGTGCCTGCTCCGCTGTCCATGACAGGGCTTATAATAAATACTCCTATCAGTCTGTACAAGTGCGACGAGCATCTGACCGATGGATTTTCTTCTCCTGATCTG
>CAMUZQ010000094.1 GCA_947165275.1 uncultured Lachnospiraceae bacterium
ATGCTCTCCTGCCATATATTTCCGCTCTACATCCTTAAACTCAATGAACGGCATAAGTCGCTTTCTCCCCGATCTGACTGTCGGTCACGGAATCAGTGATCACTATATCCCCCTCACTGAGTCCCCCGGTTATCTCCACTTTATCGGTGGTCTTTATTCCTGCAGTCACATATTTTTTTGCGATCACACCGTCCTCTATCACATAGCAGTAGTCGCCGTCATCATCAGAATAAAAGCCTGCATAAGGTATCTCAAGAACTCCCATTTTTTCCTCAGTGAATATGGTGACGTCCGCCTCAAGTCCGAGGATAACCCTTTCATCGGGATCATCTATATGCACATCCACAGCGACCTTATTCTTGTCGGAGTCCTCTTTGGTCGCCACATGATTGATGCGGGTCACGGTGCCGGGAAATACAGCATCGGCTATTTCAACCTCTGCTCTTAGTCCCTCCTTTATCTGTCCTATATCATATTTCGATATCATGACTGTGACCTTCATATCCTTGTCAGATACTATCTTGAACAAGGGAGTGCCCTCAGTTACGACATTTCCGCTCTTCACTCCGCACTCAGTCACTATCCCCGAAAAGTCTGCCTTCACTCCGTCAAGGGCTTTTTCAAGCTCACCTGCCGCCTCTTCCTCCCTGCTCCTTGCCAGATCCGTCTGCTTTTCGAGGGCATTCTTCTGGCTTTTATTAAGGATGGCTGACTCATAGTTATTCTTCTCGGTCACGGCCTGCTTCCAGTTTCTTGTGATATCCTCCATCCAGTTGCTCGTATCATTATAGGTCTCATATTCTCCCGGAGTACGTTCCGTTGCGGGAAGAGAAGCCTTCTCCTTCTCAAGAGAGGCGATATCTTCATTAAGCTCTGCTATGTCCTCGTTAAGCTCCTCTATCTCATCAAGGTCATCGGATTTAGCGATATCCTTCTTCTTTTCTGCTATCGTTTCATTTTTAGAAGCTATGGAGCTGTTGATGCTGTCCCGTCTTCTGTTTATGTCCCAGTCCTCTTTATACTGTCCTTCCTCCTGGGAATTTTTATATTCCCTCTCCAGGGCATAAAGCTGTGCATAGGCCGCATCATCCGATGCGGCCTTACTGTATTTTGCAGAGTATTCATTACTCCTGTCTATCTGTCCTTTGACGTTTGCCTCGCTCTGCTCCCTGTTTATCGAGGCTTCCGATACTGTCCTTTCAAGGTCTTCCGTATCATATGTCAGCAGTACCTCTCCTGCCTTTACGAGATCTCCGACTTTCAGATCAACGCTCTTCACAGGCGCGGATACTCTCGCAAAATAAACCTGATCCTTCTCTCCTTCGATATCGCCGCTCTCCTTGATTATGCCGGCTATACTCCCTTTCTTTGCCGGAGCTGCTTCATGCTGCTTTCCGCCACCTATGCCGAACGCCGTGAGCAAGGCTGCTGCACCTGCAGCTAAGATAATGATAAAGAATAAAGCAATGATCCGTCTTCTTCCCATTTACGAACTCCTTTTGTACAGATCTTAAGTCATTTACCCTGAAAGTATTTTCAAAGACCGCCAAAAACCGGGCCTGCTCGAGTTTCACATTGCCGAGGCTTTCATATGATGGCAGTGCCAGGCAAACCGTGATATACAGGCTGTTCCGGATTTACCATATAAAGGTTGCCCACCGGTCATTCATTTTCGGAAGCAGCAGGGCGAACAGCTTCCCGCGTATACTGTATTTCCTCATTTCCTCGTTGAAGCTGTGCTCCTCAGTCATGGTAAATCCCGGTACGAGATCAGCTATCTCCTGCCCGGAGTCAGTTCCTGACATAAAATGCGCTCTGGTATTTTTTACCGTATCATGATACTTCTCGTTTTTAACCATATATTTATTATTCTGCTCGGCAATGAGCGTACCTCCATCCGGGAAGTTATTCTTCAGCACAGTCAGAAAGTCCTTTATCTGATCCATGGTGAAATACATGAAAAGACCCTCGGCAAGAAACACAGGTTTGCTTTCTCTGCCGGAGACCGCCTCCTTTACTTCTGCACACCACCCGTCCTCGAGTGCGCTCCCTGCTATCATGGTCACTCTCTCCTGCTCGGGAAATGCCTTTTTCCGGGCGGCAACAGCATCAGGGAGATCCAGATCAAACCAGCAGATCCTGCCGTTATCCACCCGGGAAAACCTGTTGTCGAAGCCTGCTCCTATATTCACTATGGCCATATCGGGCTCTTTTCCTATCATTTCCTTCAGCTGTTTATCCAGCATTATAGTCCTTGCGATCACGCCCTCATGCGACATAAACTTATCATACTGTTCGGTATCAATTTTCAGGGCCTTTATGATCTCCACCGCCTTGTCGTCCCTTATGCGGGCATTGGCACGCATTGTCTCATTTGCCTTTACTGCAAGCGGTATCAGAGCTGTCGTTTGTACATCTCCCAATTTCAGTTCCATGAACTTTTCTCCTCTGTAAAGCGTAATTTTATATCTGGCTTGCAAATTCTAGGATTCTTTTCTGATTATAGTTAGCATCACCTAACCTGTCAAGATGGGATATCTATATAAAATGCCATCAAATATGATGTTATCCCGGTAATACTTGATCTGTTTGATTAGATACAAATAACTATTATATAACGAGCAGAGGCGTTTTCTGACCGGACATTTCCCGGCCGGAGCGCTGGAGGGACATATTGACGAGATGACTGATGTCTGTGTATCCCCAAATATCACAGAAAATCCCCGGCATAAGCCTTAGGGCAGATGCCGGGGATCCTGATCGATGATCTTAATATCAGTCCGATTATAAGCTTATCTCTTGATATTGAATGCGTCGAATCCAGGCCATACAGAGCCGTCGCCGAGGTTCTCTTCGATGCGGAGAAGCTGATTATATTTTGCAACTCTCTCTGATCTTGAAGGAGCTCCTGTCTTGATCTGACGTGTATTAAGCGCTACAGCAAGATCTGCTATGGAGACATCCTCAGTCTCACCTGATCTGTGAGATGTGATAGCAGCATATCCTGCCTTGTGAGCCATCTTGATGGCATCAAGTGTCTCAGAGATAGAACCGATCTGGTTAACCTTGATAAGGATGGCATTACCGCACTTATTGTCGATACCCTTCTTAAGTCTCTTAACATTTGTAACGAAGAGGTCGTCACCGACAAGCTGAACCCTGTCGCCGATCTCTGCTGTCATCTTCTTCCAGCCTTCCCAGTCTTCCTCATCAAGACCATCCTCGATGGAGTAGATGGGATACTTATCTACCAGGCTCTTCCAGTGTGCGATAAGCTCATCTGATGTGAAGTCCTTGCCTGACTTGGGCTGATGATAGAAGCCTGTTCCCTTGTCTGACTTCCACTCTGAAGCAGCTGCGTCCATAGCAAGAACGAAATCCTTGCCGGGCTCATAGCCTGCTTCCTTGATAGCCTTAAGGATGAGCTCGATAGCTGCCTCATCACCGTCAAGGCTGTTGGGAGCGAAACCGCCCTCGTCACCTACTGCTGTTACATCCTTCATCTCCTTGATGAGCTTCTTTAATGTGTGGAATACCTCAGTACACCATCTTAAGCCTTCCTTGAAGGAAGCAGCTCCTGCAGGCATGATCATGAACTCCTGTGTATCAACAGAGCTGTCTGCATGTGCTCCGCCGTTAAGGATATTCATCATGGGCAGAGGAAGTGTATTTCCGTTTACGCCTCCGAGATAGCTGTGAAGCGGGATGCCGAGTGCATTAGCGCATGCCTGGCAGGTAGCGATAGATACTGCAAGGATTGCATTAGCGCCGAGCTTTGATTTATTATCTGTTCCGTCAGCCTTGATCATAGCAGCATCTACAGCATAGATGTCTGATGCATCCATACCTACTACAGTATCAGCGATAACAGTGTTGATATTCTCTACTGCCTTGGAAACGCCCTTTCCGCCGAACTTTGACTTGTCATCATCACGAAGCTCGCATGCCTCGAACTGACCAGTGGAAGCTCCTGAAGGAGCAGCTCCGCGTCCTACTGTACCGTCGATCAGGGTAACCTCAGCCTCAACTGTAGGATTTCCGCGTGAATCAATGATCTCACGTCCGATTACTTTCTCGATCTCAAGATAGTTCATATTGTTCAACCTTCCCTTTCTTTTAATCCCCGGTTTGATCCCGGGTTATTTTTTACGCACTGTTAATCTTATCACAATTACATTTATACTACAACGGCAAGATAACCTTTATTCCGATATGCCGATCCTGCTCAGTCTGTCCTCTATATTCATTATGCATCCTTTTATTCCTTCTTCTGTATAATGCAAAAACCACGACAAAATGTAGGAGTTATTGCAACGAACTACAGGGGAGTCGCAAGCCCATTACCTTTAGGTGATGGGTAGTTGACATGACCCCTAAACCCCGTCCCCCAGGTCTATGCTGTCACCCATAAAATTCTGTCCTTTGAGGGTATTCGGGTCGATGTAGTACCAGTCCCAGGTGGCTGTATGGTCTCCGGCATCCTCATAGAGGTGGATATTCAGCGTGCCGTCGGGATCGATACTGTCGAGCTCCGCTATAGGAGCGCCGCTCTTCTTCCTTGCCTTCTCCACTATATCTGCATATTTGTCAGAAGTATCACTGCTCTGCTGTTTCTGCTCTTTCTGCGCAGTATCTTTCTGCGAACTGTCCTTTTGCGTATTATCCTTTTGCGTATTATCCTTTCCGGACGTATTGCCATCAGAGCTTCCGCCTCCTGTTTGAGAGCCTTCATCATAACCTTTTATCTCCATATGACTCTCAGGTCTGATAAGTACGACATAATCCTGCTCGCCGGATATATACATGTCCTTGCCTATAGCATACATGGTGTCGTCAAGATAAATGAATTTCTCAAGCTCGATCATAAGAGAATCTGATTCGATCCTGAAGCCCGCTTTATCATCGTTCCATTTCCCTGTATATTTTACAGGCGCTCCGCCCTCTATTTCTTTGCTTTCACCCTCGAAGGTACCTTCCATTTCAATCCACATATCAAAAGTAAAGGATACTTTATCATTAAGACTATGGATGTTTGCATTTCCAATATATGTATATCCGCTGCTGTATGCATCCGGTATAGGGCAGGTCACACATTTCCAGTCTCCTTCCACAAGCAGCGGATTATGTATCTCTACTGCCTCAGGATCATCAAAATATTCCATAAGGCTGTCGCTCCCATCCCACAGGGCAGCACTTATGAACTCCCAGTCATATATGGTGGGTCTCTGATCAGTAGACAGGAACTCGGCCAGCTCTGATGCCTCCTCATCTGTCATCGTATTGATATCCTTTGTTTCACCGGAGCCGGAGCCCTCATTGCTGCTCTGGCTGTCATCCGTATCATCGCTGTTTCCATCGCTGCTGAAGAGGGAGCGCGTTCCGGATGAAGAATTATCATCTCCGGTATCATCCTCTGACTCAGCTTCATCATAGACTTCTTCTTTTGAGGGATCGCTCTCTGAACTTCCGCTTATTCTCTGCTTTGCGGTATCTATAGCCCCACATCCCGCAAATGCTGCTCCCATCCCCATTATCAGTATTATCATCAAAAATCGTTTGCTCATATCCGTCCAACCTTTCTTTTTAAACCATTTCAGCCTTTAATCCGGCTTTCTCCAAACAACCTGATATTCATATAATGACATTATATCAGAAATCGAAAACAAAGCGATAAATAAAAAGTCCCGTAAACCGCTGACAAAAGCGGTTCACAGGACTTTTATCGTGAAACACTGTCAAAGACAGATCTATACTGTTTCTTCTACTGCTTCTTAGAGATACAGGTTTGATAGATTATGTTAACCTATGGTCCATCAACCCCGTCCCTCAGGTTCGTTCAAATCTTAAAGAAGCCCAGATCTTCCTCAAGCTTCTTTGCAAGGTCGTTGAGGTCACTGGCTGACTGCGACAGTACGTTGACTGTAGCATTGAGCTCCTGCATGGATGCGGAGGTCTCCTCGGTGGAGGCGGCATTCTCTTCCGATATTGCGGAAAGCGAATCCATGGCGTCTACGATTATCGTCTTGCTCGCAGCTGACTCCTCTGAGAGTCCGGAAATGGTCGTGACACCGTCAACCGTGGTGCCTACGCCGTCTATAAGCTCGTTTATCTTATCGACGGTATCATTAAGCACAGTATTGACGTTGTTTGTGATATCCGATACCTCACTCGTCATCCTGATCGCATTCTCCGACTGGGTGAGAAGCTTTGCCATCTCGCTCCTGATCTCCTCTGCGGTCTGGGCAGACTCTGTAGCAAGCTTACCGATCTCCTCAGCAACGACTGCGAAGCCTCTTCCTGCCTCTCCTGCACGGGCTGCCTCGATGGAAGCATTAAGAGCAAGGAGGTTTGTCTGGGAGGCGATGGATGTGATCCCGTCAACCCTTTCATTCACACCCTGTACTGCCACATTGGTGGCATTCATGCCCTTGGAGATCTCGTTCATGGCATCATTCATGGATTCCATATTGGATGAGAGCTCCTTGAGCGCCTCAGCAGAGGATGTGCTGGAATCATTCATGGATGAAGCAGTGGATGCAAGTCCTTCTGCATTATTGGCCACATTCTGGATGGCATCCGAAAGAGTGGTGATATTCTCCGTAGCCTTCTGTATGGTATCTGCCTGCTCGGTCGCGCCCTTTGCGATCTCCTGTACTGCCTCTGAAACATCATCCGTTGTCTGGCTGATCTGTCCGGCTGTCTCTGCAAGTGACTGTGAAGACTCTCCGAGTCTTGTCATCACGCTCTTCAGGTCACCGACCACGCTCTTTATATGGTCGAGGACACTGTTTGTATTATCAACTATATGTCCGAATTCATCACTCCTGCCGTCAAAGCCTTTTATCTCATGGAATTCGCCCTTTGCAAAAAGCTCAAGGGATTCATTAATGGCATTAATGGGCTTGACGAACGAATTTGCTATGAAGATCACAAGCACCACTGATGCTGCGATGAGAACCAGTCCGACTACCGCTATCACCAGCGCGCTCTGCCTTGCATGAGCAGTTACGTCGTTTTTCTTCTGAGCTGCAACCACTGTCCATTTTGAAAGTGGCTCCTTCATATAAGCCATCATTCCTACATAGCCTCTTCCTGTATCAGACTCATATGTTCCCTGATCCTGACCTGATACCATGAAGGTGGAGGATGCAAAATTCTGCTCCTTGTCTTCAGTGATCTCATACTGGGAATGAGCAACGATATCACCGTCACTGTCAACTATGAAAGCCTCCTCAGCCTCAGCTGCAAGGAAGTCATGTATAGCGCTGAGATTATAGTTTCTCTGTACCGTACCTATTATCTTTGTCTTATCGATGTTGTATACGGGAGTTACTATGGAGGTTATCCTTGAGCCTGTGGATTTGCTTACGATAAGGTCAGATATATAAGTATTGCCCTTCATCGCCTCCTTGTAATAATCCCTGTCGGATATGTCGACACAGTCTCCTGAGGAACGCACTACCTGCATACCCTCGGCATTTGCTATGGCTATGATATTGCCGTCACCATATTGCTTATCCACATCCGCGATATAGGCCTGTACGACCTCGGGAGTCATCGCAGCATCTGATCCCTCAAGAAAATCTATGACTGTAGCGGATGTAGCTATCGCCTGGATCGATGCTATATTCTCCTCCAGAATCCCGGAGAATTCTGCCTCTATCTGTTTGCAGAGCAGCAGATTCTGCGTGTTTGCATCCTCCACCGCCTTTCCGGTAATGGAGGTATAACTGATAATGAGCAGCGTCACCCCCAATACGATAAGCGGTACGAGCGCCATGATCAAAAGCTGAACCCTTACCTTGAACCTTGACATGTTACATTTTCCTCCTTTTTATTGTTTTATCATTATAATAAATAAATACAACCAAACAGGCAGGGATGAAACTCCCTACCCGATCGTCATGCCCGCTGTCATATGTGAATTCAATGCAGAACACAAATGACAGCATATAAAACAAAAAAAGCCTGACGGCTTTTTTATGCTACAATATGTAGTATAAAAAAAACTTCGGGACACATTATATCACACTTTTATATATTCAACAACTCATATGTGAATACCGGATCATTTCCGAAAAAAGATTGAACGTCATTGGGGAGTGGTGTATCATTGTAGATGGCAGAAGCCTCATTACAGTTGATGATCAGTGACAACCGGAATGATAAATAGTTGAAGATCAGCTACAACCGGAATGATAAATATATGTAAGAAAGGAATAAATTGAAATGGATATACAGTATTTGTTATGGCTTCAGGATATAAGAAATGCAACAGGCGGCATATTCGATGAATTCTTTAATGCGCTGTCAAAGTTCGCAGTGGACATTATGCCTTTTCTGCCGTTTGTTGTTTTCTGGTGTTCGGACAGGAAGTGGGGATACCGTTTTATTACATCCTGGGGCATAGGTGAGCTGGTAAACGGGATCATCAAACTGACTGTATGCGCTTACAGGCCCTGGATCCGCAGCGATCTGATCGAACCGGCAGGGGATTCCAAGGTGGCTGCAACGGGCTATTCATTCCCGAGCGGACATACAATGGTTGCCACGGTCACTTACGGCACAGTTCTGGTCTGGCAAAAGGATAAACGAAAATGGCTTTCCATTCTGTGCGGAGTTTTGATCGTGCTGACAGGATTTTCCAGAAATTTTCTGGGAGTACATACTCCTCAGGATGTAATAATAGGAATGACCGAATCAATCCTTATAATCTGGATCGTCGGTATGGTGCAGAAGAAAATTGAAGGGAACGAAAAAATTACAGATATACTGACATTGGCCGGAGTTGCCGCAGTCATACTGACACTGGTATACATACTGCTTAAACCGTATCCCATGGATTATGTGGACGGGAACCTTTTGGTCGATCCGAATAAAATGATGAATGATACATTCAAGGCCTGCGGAGCCTTCCTTGGTCTTATGATCGGCAGCTATGCAGACAGACACTATCTTCACTATGAGATCCCGGAGGGGGCACGTGAACTGCCTATGCTTACGTGCATCGGTGC
>CAMUZQ010000095.1 GCA_947165275.1 uncultured Lachnospiraceae bacterium
CAGGATCAGAACCCTCGATCCCGTCAGTATGATAACCGAAGAATGAGTCAGCGGGTGAGTCAGTGGGGACGGTTCACGTTGAGACAGTAGCCAGTTGGATGCCATCTTATATCATTGGAGTATGTGCTTATAGAACGATAATATGATAGAGTTATCCATATGAGCAGGAGAGGTATCCTGTATGTCTTTGTTCATCAGATAAGGTTAATATCGGAAACGTTCTGAGGTACAGGCAAATGATGAATATGTTGGAAGAGGCTATAATATACGCGACCGTAATGCATCAGGGGAAAGTGCGCAAACTCGGCAATACCCCCTATATACTGCATCCGATGGAAGTGGCGCAGATTCTATCCACTATGACTGATGATCAGGATGTCATTACCGCAGGCATACTTCATGATGTTGTGGAAGATACGGACGGTACACTGGCAGAGATTAAAAAACGATTTGGCGAGCGAGTGGCTTTTCTGGTATCGTCAGAATCGGAAAACAAGTATGATGGCGAGAGCCGCAGTGAGAGCTGGAAGCGCCGCAAGGAGGAATCGCTGAAGGTTCTGAAGAATTCTGACGACCAGGGTGTTCGGATGCTGTGGTTGGCTGACAAGCTTGCCAACATACGTTCTTTGGCGGGGAATTACTCCGAGCATGGCGATAAGGTGTGGGAAAACTTCCATCAACACGATCCGGAAATGCATCACTGGTACTACCAGTCCATCGCAGAGCAGCTGGAGTTGACGCTGAACAAGACAGGAGCGTTCAAGGAGTTCATAAAGCACATCAATTTCATATGGCCCGGCTCATTCGACTCCGACAAGGCGCGGTATATGAAATACCGAGAGGTTTCTGTAGAAGGCTGCAAGCATATGGGACGTGGAGCCAAGGGCGATGTTTACCGTTACGACGACGAGCTGATCATCAAGGTTTACAACGAAAATAACACATATCACGATGTGGAACTGGAGATTGCCATGGCCCGCAAGGCCTTTATACTGGGCATCCCAACAGCCATCTCCTTCGGGATTGTGTCTGTAAAGGGCACGAACCAGTATAGGGACAGATACGGAGCCATGTATGAACTTGTGGATGCCGAGACGGTATCTGCCTGCATTGCGCGGGATCCCGGTCAGGTAACTGCATATGCAAAGCTGATGGCGGAGCTGGCGCACACAATTCATTCGACGAAAGTCTCGCCTCAGGACGGGTACCACAGTTGTATGGAGCGCATCGGTGCCTATATTGAAGATGGCATAGGCCGGGAGGACAAGGCTCTTTCGGACAGGTGCAAGGCGCTTCTGAAGACACTTCCGGAGACCGACAACCTTCTTCATGGCGATTTTCATACCGGCAACGTGTTTCTTCAGCGTGGCGAGCCACTTCTGATCGACATGGATCGACTGGCCACGGGGCATCCCATACTGGAAATAAGTGACCTTTATTATTTCTACGTACTGCTGGGCGAGGACGATCCCGAAGTAGTTGAGCGTTTCATGGGCTTTTCCTATGACACTGCTCAAGCTTTTTTCGGCTGCTTCCTGAAGCACTATCTGGGAACGGATAATGAAGTGCTGCAGAAAGAGGTGTCTGAGAAAGCGTCACTCATTGGCTGCAGCCGCCTGATCCGGAAGATCCGTAAGCAGAGAAAGCCTTCCGATGCAGATCACCGACTGGTGCAAAACTGCGTGAAGAGGATTGCCAAACTCACAGAAAAGCTGGATAGTCTGTGCTTTTAAGCATTGAAATAAAAGCATGGCTTCACCTTACGGACTATGTTATCATCGAAAGCGGAGAGCCTTACAGTATCATGACAGACAGGGAAACCCTGGATATAGAGGATGCGCCTAGTACATATTAAATATTCTGATCAACTCTTCCTGAGAAGTTGTCTTGTTCATGAGTGCAAGCCTTAGAAGAATGACAGCTTTCTGTGCCGGGAGGTCGTTTGCGGCAACCGTGTTTTCACACAGGACAGCATCCTGCGTAATAATGCCATCATCTATCCGAGAACTGATCACAACAGGGATTTCAAGCTTGTTTATCACATCTATGAACTCTTCGCTGAATTCGCCGGCACCGGCACCTGCGATCACCAGACCGTCTGAATGTGCAGCTGCATACTCCAGAATGCCGGGATCTGCATCCACTTCAAAATATAATATCTGAGCATTTGGCAGTTTGCTTTCCTTAGAAACATCGAATTCTGTGCCAAGTGTATGTTTTTTCGCAGGCTCCTCATAAAACATGACATTATTATCCCGTATTATACCTATGCTGCCTGTTTCACCTGCAGAAACTGCCATTACACTATATGTGCTTATCTTTTTTACTTCACGGGCAGAAAAGATACGGTCAGAGAATGTTACCAGAACCCCCTTCCCTTTGCTCTCTTCAGAAGCAGCTACGCATACTGCCTGATAAAGATTCATCGGCCCATCCGCAGAGATCGCAGTAGCGGGACGCATGGATCCGGTCAATACAACAGGCTTATCGGTCTTTACAGTCATATCTAAGAAATAAGCTGTTTCCTCCATGGTGTCTGTTCCATGAGTGATAACAAAGCCTGCAATGTTATCATTCTTCGACATCTCATTTATCATATTAGCAAGCTCGATCCAGATTTCCGATGTTATATCGTCTGAATTTACGTTGCAGACCTGTATTGCTTCGATATTTGCGACCTCGGCAAGCTCAGGGACGGCCTCTACCAGGGCATCAACGGATAACTCTCCGGACTTGTATCCGGTCTCTTTTCCCTTTTCACCGGATCCGGCGATCGTTCCTCCTGTGGCAAGTATCACAACAGTTCCTTTTTCTTCAACTTCCGGGATTTCCGGCGTGTCCTCATTATCTTGTGCGGATGCTACTGATGTGTCGGTTTGTATGTTTTGTCCTGATGAAAAAGAACAACCGCTAAGGGTGAACAGCATTAAACTGATGAGAATCAGGGCTTTGTATATTTTGCCCTTCAGAATCATAATTACCGGCTCCTTTTCTACCACCAACGTGAGCTTTTAAATGCCTGCAATGCACATGCTGTCGATCACATGGGGCGCGTTAGCGTATTAAAATGCACTAAAAATGGTAACATAGGATAAAACACAAAGCAATATACCTGTATATACAGATATGTGCCGCAGATATGTGCAATCAAGTGCAATTGTATTTTTATAGTGGCGAAGGGGCTGATTATACCGTATAATCGTTATGTCGTTTGTTATCGACTGTGGAGAGGTTTCATGGAAAAGAAAGACGTAAGCAGAACTATATTACACTTATTGTTTTTCTTTGCCGTTGGAATATGGCTGATAGCGGTCCTCGTAAGGGCAGCCCGTACCGAAGGTGATCAGATATTGTATTCGGAAGGAAGGTTCTGGGACTGTTCACAGGGATGGTACGACGACGAGGGTAATGTCTACAACATAGAAGAATATGTCTTTACCAGGGATGATGTTGGTAAAGAGAAGGTATTTCATTACAGGATACCGGAGGGAGTTGACCTGGTCGGAGATGAATCTCTTTGCTTTTTCAGCAGAGGAATGAATTTCCGACTATTCTCAACCACCCCGGAAGGGACAGAGTATGATCTTGGCGCATATGACCAAAATGCGGCAAATCTTTCCGGTACGGATATCGGGCTGTCATATCATGTGATCTCCCTGCGCCAGACAAATGAATCAGACGAGATTTCCATGGCGATCACTCCTACGGAGTATTCGGCATTTGTTCTCGAGATGCGTGTGGAGGACGCTGCAGAGTTCATCACGGCCACCGTATTATCCAGGATGCCTATGTTCATAGGAAGCATATTCATTGTATTCTTTGGCTTTGCAATTATTATTTATGCATTGTTTGATGTAGCTGCAAAGCGTGAAAGGAAGAACACACTGTACGCCTGGGGTGCGGTCTCGATGACGACAGGCCTTATCCTTTTGATCGAGACACAGATGATACAGATACTTACCGGTCGCCCCGAGTTCTGGACAACCTTAAAATATGCGCTCTGTCTGATCATGGGATATTTTGTCGCTCTCCAGATCGACTACATGGCCCAGGCGCCTCATAAGCACTTTTCTCATGTGATCGGGTATATCACGGTTGGTTTGCTGCTCGTAGAAACAGCAGGGACCATGCTTAATATCCTGTCGTTCTACAGATTATGGTATTTGTCGGCTCTTATTCAGACGTTTGATTCCATCATGGCTATAGTACTGCTTTTCAGGGAAATCAGGTACAACAAAGCAAACAAAGGAAACAGATTCACGGTGTATCTTCTTGCGTCCATCCCGATCCTGGGCGGAGTGGTCTGGGTGGATCTGCTTATATATGCCATGGCCGGAAGACATATGACTGACTGGGGAAGGATATCCCGGATCAGCTACATCATATTTATAGCGATAGTGCTCATCTTCCTTCTCAGAAAATCGATCATCACTCGTCAGCGGGCTCTGGAGATGGAAAAGTATAAGATAAAGTCCATAACTGATGCTCTGACAGGCCTTCTGAATAAGGGGGCATATATTGAAAAAGAGGCTGAACTGACAGCGAAGCTGATAAAGGGAAGAGAAAAGGGAGAGGAGAGCTTGTCCTTTGCTCTCATGTCTCTTGATCTAAATTATCTCAAGAAGGTTAACGACAACCTGGGTCATGAAGACGGAGACCGGTTCATACAGGCTGCCGCAAATATCCTGAAAGAGGCTGTCGGAGACAGGGGAGAAACGTATCGCGTGGGAGGAGATGAGTTTCTGGCGGTCATATATGGTGATGATCCCGAGGCTGCATACCGGGATGTTGTCCAAGACCTTAACAGAAGGGTTGATGAGTTCAATGAATCCGAAAACAGTGATATTCCGCTCTGTTTTGCATACGGACATGCCATATGCAGATCGGATCAGGAATATTCGATCCATGATTCTGAAAGAATAGCCGATCAGGAAATGTATGAATGTAAGCATAAAATGAAGGCAGAAAGGAAGTGATATAAAAGTAGTTGAAAAACAGGATCTCAGGATCAAAGATCCGGATCATTTTGACGGAGAATGGCTGACGGCTCATGTCAGTACATTACATTTAGGAACTATGCGGAAACAGAAATGAAATAGGGAGAGAAATAGTATGTTAAATATTTTGGGAGTAAGCAAGGAAAAACTGACGACACTGCATCATGGTCCGAATGTATTTCATGATGCGCTCGAAAAGGTGAGGGAAGGTGAAGAGCGCTTTCATGTTACGGATCCGGAAGGCAAAGTTGAGGATTACGACCTTGCCTACAAGGACAATATGCTTCTGTTTCCCGATAATGTCCGTGGCCTGATCCTGAAAATGACCAATGGGGGAACTGTCTACGCCCCGTTTTTTTACTACGATGAAGATGATACTGAAAATCTCTGCCTGGATTTCCTCCGACAGTTTGACAGGATTGAGATTGAGAGTATTGATGAATACAGTCTGGGTGTCGTAAGGATCGCCATTAAGTATACGGACCTTAACGTTTACACTCCGGATGGGCGGATCAACTGGTTCTTTGAGGATCCTGACCGCATCCATATTGTGGACAGTCTGCCGGCACAGACGGATAAGAAATCACTACGGATGACTCCGAACCCCTTTGAAATGGGCTACGCCAAGCGTGACTGGTCGTATATCAGTTCAGCTGCGGCATTTCAGAATATCTTCCTGTGGCAGGCATTTACAGATGGCAGGAAGGGACCGTTTAAGTATATCGAGGTCGTTATGACGAAGATCTCCGGTGTCGGTGCGATCCTGGCCAATCTTTCGGTCACCTCAAATGCGGGAGCTCCGAGAGGAATGACTGCCTTCTTAAGACCCGGATGTACCAGATATCCCGAATCGCTTTTGTGCAGATATTTTCATATTAATCCCAAACCTGCGGATGCCACGGAGGACAACTGCATTGTACTTGAAGGGTTGTTTGCTGTTTTTACAACTTCGTGGTATGTGCTCCAGTATCAGGCCGACTTTGATCTGAGTGTATTTGATGATAAATTTGCCGCCGATATGAAAGAGTATGCCGATACGGTACTTGGTGGTAAAAAGACTCTTGGCGTACTTGCCAGAGGAACGGATTACGTGACCGCAAATCTCGGAGCAGACCGCGTTCACGCGACACCGGAACAGATGATCTCCGTTATCGAAGAGTGGATCAAAGAAGACGGTTATGAAAAGATATTCCTTGCGACAGAGGATATGGATAACCTTGAAAAGATAAAAGCCGCATTCCCCGGAAAGGTAATAGCTATCGCGCAGGAGAGAATGCGTATTTCAGATCTGGAAAAGCAGGGAACAACGCTTATTTATGAGTACGAACAAAAAGCAAATCAGGGCCAGGCATACTATGATTCCCTGGAGGATACTACCGTAAATTACTTCTATGCGCTGTATATCCTGTCAAGGTGCGATTCTTTCCTTTGTTCAGGTCAGTGTAACGGCTGGGATACGGTGCGGTCACTGAAGGAAGGTAAATTTGAAAGAGAGCGCAAATTAAAGGTTGTTTTTGAGGGAGATCCTTTTGTTGAAAAATGGAAGGAGATACGTCCCGTTACAGCCGGTATGTTTGCCAAAGGAGCGTATTTAACAAATAAGGCATTTTATATGACCTACCGTTTTGACATGGCCGATCCGGTCAACCCCGAAGCGGTCAGGAAGGCGTGGGACAAGACCATTGCAATTTATCCGTATGTTACATATGCGGAGGCTACCCGTAACGGAAAGCTTGTCCTGCTTGAGAATAAACTTCCTTTTGTGATAGAAGAGACAAGCGAAGTCATAGAACCGTATGAAAGAGCCGGTAATTTCCATTCGGTGACTTTCTGTTATCTTGGCAAGGTGCTCTGGATGTATGTTGATCATGTGCCTTATGACGGAACCGGATTCAAATCCGTGCTTGAGACATTCTTCTACCATTACTACTGCGAACTGGACAAAAAAGAGTATCCGGTGCCCGATGGCGTATTTACCGAAAAAGACGGAGTGGTTGAAGGACAGGATACGGATGCTTATCTGATGTCAGATCCGATCGATCCCAAGGCAATGATGGCAGCATACGGCAAATCAGAATCCTTTGAGATCAAGGAAGCTTTCAGAGATGAAGCTTTTTCAACCCGTGAGGATTGCAGAGGCTATAGCATCAGTGTGCCCGGTGATGAGTTTATGACATATGCAAAATCCGTAAAAGGAAGTCCCATGTCATTGCTTGCTGTTTTTCTGGCGAAGGCAATGCAGAAAGTTCACCCCGAGAATACGCTTCCCGTGGATATCACGGCACCTGTCAGCGTAAGAAAGATCATGGGCAATCCCAACTCGCTGCTACATCAGGTGGTTCATGCGCCTTATTCGTTTAAGGCTGAGGATCTGAAAAGCGATGATGAAGTATTAAATCAGAATTACAGAGACTTTCTTAAGGGTTTTTCTTCGGAACAAAATATTAAGATGCTTTGCGGAGTTTACCGGGGTATATGTGAAGGGTATGCAAAAGCTTTTGCGGCCGGGGCGCTTGACAATATCGTACTTGAAACAAGGTCTTCAGCAAAGATCGGAGGCATGATCAGTTATCTCGGGACGCTAAGGACGGATGAGTACGGCAGCCGCATACGCATGACGGCTTTCCACGCCATGCAGGAAAAAGGCATGATGGCACAGGCTATCGAAGTGGGAGGCGTCTTCTATATCAACTGGTATCAGGGATTCCATGGCGAGCTGTATGCAAAGGCCATGAGAGACCTTATGAAAGAAGCAGGCATGAACTCGGTTGCCATGGAACGTATAGAATAAGTTGTTTATCTCCGACGTGACGGATAAGATCAAAGGACCGGTGAGAGATCATCGGTCCTTTGAAATACAGCTGCTTTGTTCCGCGGCTGGCCTTATCGGCGTATTTGCCGTGGATTGCCAGCCCCGGGGTGGCATCAGCAACCAGGGCTGCGATAACGCTATGATGCTTATTGCAAAAAAGAGACGGAATATATACAATAATAAGTGCCATTAACAGAGCACCGGGTCCATACCCTATCAAATATCTTACAGACAGGTAGGAGGTCTGTGTCTATGAAAAAGTTTAGTCCATTGAAATTGATCCACCTTATACTGATGATCGGCTTGATGTTATGTAGCTGTTTTAGCACTGTTATGTTCTTAGGCGGCTTTGATCTGGTCGTTGCAGGCAAAGACAGGTCGGAAGCTATATTAAACGGTTGTTCCACCATGGCTGTCACGATAATGCTCCTTACCGGAGTCCTCTATCTGCTCCACGGATACAAAAAAAATGCCGCTGTCTACTATAAGACATTTATCCTTTTACTGGTTCTAGTTAACCTTATGGTAATCATAATGGATGTGATCTACGCTGCGATGACCGGCATTATTATCATCAAATGCATCCTCTATGCCATAAAGATCATCCTTCTTCTGTTGCTGGCTTTCAAAAAAGACCTTGGCCCCCAAAATACCTGGATCATTTTCTATATCGTCGTTGCTGTTGACATCGCAGCTTTTGTCGTGATGTTGATCATTATGGCCACCGGCGGTTTTGATTCCGGCAACATCATAGGTGTTATCGCAGCCCTGATTGCAGATGTCACTCTGGGTCTGGCAATCCACGGCAAATATGCTGATAAGAAGAGCCGCGGAAGAATCTGACCTCAATTTGTGATTCTGTTATAATCGCCACATAAAACATCAAAACTGCTAAAGATACTGGCGCTACCCGTGTGCACGTGCTTTGGCAGTTTTTCTTTTGAATATATCTAAAGGAGGAGCGTCGTTATGTTACAGATAATGCCCTATACCGGTACAACTGATTTTCAAAAACTGAAACACGGCCCACATGTTTTTCATGATGCTCTCGAAGGAGTGCTTAGGGGGAAAAGGATTTCCATGTTATAAACCCTGATGGGGAGGATTATTGCCTTCATTATACTGAGAATATCCTATGGGCGAGGCAATTTGACAATTATCCCTTTAGCGAAGTGCTGGATGCTCATCCTTTATACCCGCC
>CAMUZQ010000096.1 GCA_947165275.1 uncultured Lachnospiraceae bacterium
CGGATGTGAATAATGCCGGCCCCGTGGGGAGTCAATACTTATATGCACTTTCTTAGTAACATAGCTGAGAAAAAACTTCAAGCTGAAAATATCTTGCCCCAGCGAGCCAAAAACAATAAAGTATGACTTTTTGCGGACAAAATCGGAAATCATCCGCAGAAATCCTATAATTATTATATCAGATTTCCTGCTTTCCAACCAATCAGAATGGGGGTCGCGTGATCACATTGCGGAGAGTGGATACTGATCGATCAGACATACAGGGATCATCTTATAGGTCAATCTTTCTTGGCATTGCCGATTGAGGATGAAGCAGCATATGGGCAATCAGACAAGCGAATATGCCGGTTAATTATTATTCGGTGTACTTGTGTTCAGAGATATATGTAGTGTATATTGATTATATCCGCAGGCGCACTTTATGGATGATCATTTACGGAAGGGGTTTGGAATAATTGAGGATTTCGATCATTTCAGATGATAATATACGTGAGTATATGCATTCACTCACTAATGATGAGATATATGGCATAACTGACGGCAGATATACATCCTTTGCCATACATGAAAATGATATGGAGACTGCGGGCTTCATGACAGTACAGATCCTTCCTGAATATATAAGGCTTGTGAGGATATTTATACTGCCTGAATTCAGACGCAGGGGACTGGCCTCTGCGCTGCTTGAGGTCATAAAGGAAAGACCTGAGGATATGAGACTTCCAATCCGGGCCTTTATAGAAGATGAAGCAGATGTCAGGGGACTTCTTGAGGCCTCCGGCTTTATAAGGCAGGAGAGCAGCTACAGCATAATAGAAGCGCGCCTCGGGGACTGGATAGATCTGGGACCAAGGATGAAAAAGATCATACCGGATGATGAAAAAAAGAAAATAATGATCCACAGACTGAATCAGATATCCGAAAAGCAGCTGCGTGATTTTGTATTGAGATCACCCCATGATGAGATCCTTCAGTTTCCCGACAGTATGACGGATCCCGGACGCTTTTCGGACATCAGCATGATCTGCACGGTGGATAATATTGTCAAAGCGGCTTCACTGATCGAAGAAAAAGAGGATCATGTACAGTTCACATGGTGCTACGGAAAGGATAAATATGCCGTATTTGCCAGTATGTTCATGGTGAAAAAGGAGCTTGAGTCCGAAGAAGAATACGGACCTTCGCTCAGGATCAGATGTCTGTGTACCGGCAAAAATGTTGAGGAAGGATTTCAGAAGATCTTTTCCGAATATGAAACCAGGATAATATATATGTACCAGTTTGACTGAGCTTTTTTGCAGAAGGGAGATATTTTATGTCCGATGACAAGCTTTATGAACAACAAAAAAAACAGGTGCTTCAGTATGAGGCCGTGGGCAATGCAAATCTTCAGGAAAATCAGACAAAGCTAGCCTATCGTAATCTGAATTCCGGCTTTTTCAATCTTGAAAAGAGTCAGCTTAAAGGAGATGCATTAAGTAAATGGAAGGAGAACCACGAGGAAAAGAAGAAGAGGATAGAAGCTGCATGGCATCAGAAAACCGAGGCGGATGTAAAAAGTCTCAGAAGCAGGGCTGCTGCATCGAATAAGAAAAGCCGCGCTTATTACAGAGGATACAATCTGGAAGAGCTTGAGATATTCCTGAAAAACAGTGACCGCGGTGGTAATTCCGAAGAATACAACAATGTCGCGACTGAGCTTGAGCTTTACAACAGGATAATGGAAAAAGGCAACAGTCTTGAGGGACTGGCTGTTCTGATACGCCTGAAGGACAGGACGGATAAGTATATCAGTTCCAGAAAATCACCGGGGACCACAAATGGCAAGATCAGGAAGGCCATCATATCGGTGATATCGGAAAAGGTGTCTGAAAAGCTGGTGGAGGTAAAAGACGGATATAAGACAAAGGCCGATGCGATGTTTGCCGAGATACAGCAGGAGGGGATCAGCGACGAAAAGGTCAATGAGGCCTTCAGGGCCCACTACGATCTCATCTATCAGGTTTTGAACGGGAATATAGAGCTTTCTAAGGAGGAGATCGAAAGGCTTGATACCAATATGGAAACCGTTTTGAACAAAGTAATGGAACAGAAGGTGGATGAATCACAGGCCAATAATGTTTCGACAAAGTTTTTCAATGCTCTGGGGTGGTCGTCCAACGAGGCACGTCTTGTCGAAGACGGCACGCTTGCCGACAACGGCTCAGAGATGAAAAAAGCGGTCTTGAAGAAGAGGCTGTACCATGCCATCAATCCTTATGGAGACAATAAGGATGCAAAAGAAGCAGGAAAGCAGCTTGCAGGAGTGAAGAAGGAGAATAACCGCCTCTTCTACGGATTAGGCCGTTTCGGAAAGGGAGTATATACTTCAGCCGGAGAGGATGATAGTGAAGAAAATGATCATAAGGCTGAAATGAACAGCTGGAACTACGGTAAAGATGTGGGAGCAGTTCAGCTCGTGATGGTATTGAATGAGCATGCGAGGATGCTGTCTTATACCGAATTCACATTTAAGCTGGAACAAAAGTTTGATAAAATGTTTAAGAAGGTCAGCGCGGCGGTTTGCAAAGAGCAATCCTCCAGTTTCGCATACAGAGACTACCTTACAATGAAAGCCGCATTTTTCGGCTACAATACTCTGATAGATTATCATCCCAACATAGACGGTGTGATCTATTTAGTTACGACAGACAGAAAGGCTCTGACCATATCAAAAGATATGAGGCTGCGTTACAATGAGAGAGAAGAGGACTTTTACAATTCCGAACTCTTGAAAAAAGAGAATGAAGAGAACGAAGAGAAATAAGGAACAGGAGGCAGATCATGTACAGACTTACTGATGGAGATAAAAGGTTAATAGATGAATCAACAAGACCCTGGAGTATGCTGATAGATCCCATCCTTGAAAAAATGGAGGAGCTTCCTGAGGAGACATCTGAGCATATTAAAAGCCTGACCGCACAATATAAGAAGGAGCTTGCGGAATTTTATTCCAAAGCAATGGATGAAGACGGGAAAAGACTTTCCGGCCCCATTTTTATGGAATTTGAAGAGAAATGGGCCGGGGATCATCCGGAATTCTATGATATGGATAAGCTTTTTGAAAAGGCTTCCGATGCAGACAGGGAAAGGGCAAAGGATGCCATAGAGGCTGCGAAGGAGACATTTGGCGGATAACGCCGCTTCAGATCTGATAAGGAACAGTCACGGGATTAATTGTGCATATTGCGCAGATTGATCCGTGACTGATCCTAAGGAAGGCTCAGCCTGTAAACTGCAGGATGATGAAAGCGATCAGGCCGGTCCTCTCTGCCTTCCTTTATCTGATCACCTACAAAGTCCAGGACCTCCTTGACTGCTCCGCTCATGTCTATATTGACATTGTCGGCGTGATCGATCCTGGCATTTTTTACATTATAATTATTGACAGCCTTTTCTATAGATTCTTGTTTTTTATCGAAAAAACAAGAATCGTATTTGACCAGGTCCTTGCGAAGCAAGGGGCGTGCTCCGCGGAACGCGGAGTTCTTGCGCGAAATTCCTATTTCCCGCGCAAGAAGTCATGATAAATGAAGTCCCGCAGTAAGGACATACGGCGGTTTCTTCGCTTATATTCACTTCAACCTTTCCGCCGCACTGGGTGCATATGGCGGGAGCTGTTTTTATATTATTATTCATGATCCTTATTCCTTTCTGTATTGCAGCTTCCACATATAGATGATCAAAGATTTCTACAGGAAGACAAGGTCCTGTGTGTCATAACAGATGTCAGTGAAGCGCAAAAGCTTTTATGGTAGGATATAATCACCACGAAAATGAGCATCACAGGTACTACAGCTCCTAAGGGGACGGTTAT
Source organism: uncultured Lachnospiraceae bacterium (assembly GCA_947165275.1). GTDB lineage: Bacteria > Bacillota > Clostridia > Lachnospirales > Lachnospiraceae > NK4A144. The sequence continues at coordinate 3,857 of CAMUZQ010000096.1, forward strand.
ACGAACATGGACTTATCCTCAGCAGACAGCATATCTGTCATCACAGTTTTATTACAGGGCTTTTTAAGCTTTTTTTCCCCATGCGTCCTCCCGCTCCTGCCGCTTTATATAGGATATCTGTCGGGGGGGACAGGTCCTTCTGCAGCTGAACACGGACTGATACATAAGAGAAGTACGGTCCTGATCAATACAGTATTCTTTGTGGCCGGCATAAGCTTTTCCTTCTTCATACTGGGATTTGGAATGAGGGCGGCAGGCCGGTTTTTCAGCGGCAACCAGCTGACATTTTCCCGTCTGGGCGGGCTTGTTGTCATTCTTTTCGGACTGTATCAGCTGGGTGTATTCGGTGCTTCCTCCGTATTGATGAAGGAGAAAAGGCTTCCGATCCATTTCGAAAGGATGGCGATGTCGCCTTTCACAGCCCTTCTGATGGGCTTTGTCTTCAGCTTCGCATGGACTCCCTGCGTCGGCCCGACACTCTCCGGCGTCCTTATCATGGCTGCTTCTGCAAAGAGCAGCACAGCCGGTTTTGCTCTGGTCGGAGTCTATACTCTGGGCTTTGCGGTTCCTTTTCTACTGACAGGGATCTTCACCACCTCCGTATTGGACTTTTTCGGACGGCACAGAAATTTTGTCAGATATACCGGGAAGATCAGCGGGGTTCTGCTGATCCTGATGGGGATACTGATGCTTACAGGATACATGAACGGGATCACCGGCTTTCTGTCAGGGATATCCCGGTCTGAAGAGAATACCGCCGCTGCGGTACAGACAGATAAAGATTCTGAAATGTACATTGAGGAAAAAACAGAGGAGAATGATCCGGAGACTTCCGAAACTGACAGGAGGGAAGAGGCACAGGAGAAGGCACAGGAGGAGGCTCAGGAAGAGGCACAGGAGGAGACTCAGGAAGAGGCACAGGAGGAGACTCAGGAAGAGGCACAGGAGGAGGCTTTTCCGGCACCGGATTTTACTCTTACCGATCAGTATGGCAATACACATACCCTGTCAGATTATAAGGGAAAGATAGTCTTTTTGAACTTCTGGGCGACATGGTGTCCGCCCTGCCGTCAGGAAATGCCGGATATTCAGACGCTCTATGAAGAAACAGAGGAGGATGAGGATACGGATCTTGTTATCCTTTCTGTTGCAGCTCCGAATCTCGGCAGGGAGACAGGCGAGGAAGGGATCAGGGCTTTCCTGGATGAAAACGGATATACCTATCCGGTCCTCATGGACTATGATGCAGAGGTTTCAATGATTTACTATATCACTGCTTATCCCACAACATACATGATAGACAGCAACGGGGACATCTTCGGATATGCTCCCGGAGCCATGACAAGGGATACCATGAGGGATATCATACGTCAGACCAGGGAAGCGGGCTCTGCATCTTACTGACTTGAAATTATCCCTGAAATCAGCGAGAATATAATAATATCACTGTCAGAACATCCGGGTTAACGGGTCTTAAGATGCCTGCAGCCGGAGCGGAGTCTGGATAAGCAGTCACTGTACAGGGAATCTTCAGGAAAGATCTGAAAAGGGCAATGGTGTTGAAGGGAAGATGATTGAATTACTGAGGCACGGGTTTACAGTGCAGGATACAAAGAGATAAGAAAGGATTGAGGTAAACTAATGGATGTGATCTATCATGAGAAATCGAAACAGTTTCATCTTTGCAATGAAAAGATAAGCTATATTATCGGAATAATGCAAAACGGAGAGCCGGGGCAGCTATACTTCGGCAAGAGAGTCCATGACAGGGAGGATTATTCTTATCTTATCAATCATGAGATCCGCGCGATGGTCGTGGGTGATTCATCTGACGAGTCGTTTTCACTTGAGATGAATAAGAGAGAGTATCCCTCCTTCGGCACCTCTGATTACAGACTTCCTGCATTCGAGCTCCTTTATGATAACGGCTCACATGTCAGCGATCTTCGCTTCGTGTCCCATAGCATAAGGAGGGGCAAGCCTTCTCTTGAAGCTCTGCCTGCGGTATATACCGAAAATGAGGATGAGGCGGCAACTCTTGAGCTTTTGCTTAGGGATGAGCTCACCGGCATTGAGATGATACTGTCATATACCATAATGCGTGATCATCCCGTGATAGCAAGGAATGTGCGTTTTGTGAATAAGGGAAAAGAGGAGGTGAGCATTGAAAGATGTATGAGCCTGTCTCTTGATCTTCCGGATCATGATTATGTCTGGATGCAGTTTTCCGGAGCCTGGGGCAGGGAGAAGACTCCCGTGGAGAAGAAGCTGGACTCAGGCATCACGGCGATAGGCAGTCTCAGGGGCCACTCCAGCGCAAATCAGAATCCCTTCGTGATCCTGAAAAGGCCGGATACTGATGAATCCAGGGGAGAAGCCATCGGAGCGGCTTTAGTATACAGCGGCAATTTCCTTACACAGGCCGAGGTGGATACCTATGGCGCCACCCGTCTTATGACCGGCATACATCCGGAAAGGTTTTCCTGGAGACTGAAAAAGGATGAGAGCTTCCAGACGCCGGAGGCCCTGCTCGTATGGACGGAAGACGGACTCAATGACCTCAGTCAGAATCTCCACAGACTCTACAGAAAGAGACTTTCCCGTGGCGCATGGAAGGAGAAGGAGAGACCGGTCCTCCTGAATAACTGGGAGGCAACCCTCATGGATTTTACTGAGGAGTCTGTACTAAAGATAGCTGAAAAGGGTAAGGAGGCCGGAGTAGAGCTTTTCGTACTGGACGACGGATGGTTCGGGAAGCGGAATGACGACTTTGCGGGACTTGGAGACTGGTATGTAAATACAGATAAGCTGCCCCATGGGATCAGGGGTCTGGCTGATAAGATCCATGGGATGGGGATGATGTTCGGACTCTGGTTTGAGCCCGAAATGGTGAATGCCGACAGCGATCTGTACAGGGCTCATCCTGACTGGATCCTGGCTGCTCCCGGTCGTGAAAGATCTCTCGGCCGGCATCAGATGGTGCTTGATATGTCGAAGGATGAAGTGCAGGATTATCTCTATGAGCGTATGCATGCCATCATATCCGAGGCAAGGATAGACTATGTGAAGTGGGATATGAACCGGACAATAAGTGAATGCTACAGTCTGGGAAGAGAGGCAGCGGAGCAGGGAAAAACCTATCACAGATTCATCCTTGCCGTATACAGACTGTATGAAAGGCTTATCGCAGACTTTCCGGAGCTTCTTTTTGAATCCTGTGCCAGCGGCGGCTCGAGGCTGGATGCAGGCATGCTGTATTATGCGCCTCAGGCCTGGGGCAGTGATGATACTGATGCCGTAGAGAGGCTTAAGATACAGTACGGCACCTCCTACGGGTATCCCATATCCTCCGTCGGCGCGCATGTGTCCGAGTGTCCGAACATGCAGACAGGACGTATATCTTCAATTGCCACCAGAGGAAATGTGTCCTTCTTCGGTACGGGGGGCTATGAGCTTGACCTTAATAAGCTTGGTGATGATGAGTTTGAGCAGGTAAAGGAGCAGATCGTCTTTTTGAAGAAATACCGCGGTTTGATACAGAGCGGGAATTTCTACAGACTGCTGTCTCCCTTTAAGGATAATTACTGCGCTTGGATGGTAGTATCAGAGGATAAGAGCGAGGCGGTATTCGCTTATTACCGTATACTTGAGGAGGTGAATCCCGGTCACAGGAGAGTAAGGCTTCAGGGACTTGATCCGGACAGGCTCTACAGGACCCGGGATGAGGCGTATTACGGCAGTGAGCTGATGAACATAGGGGTCGAGATATCAGCTGTTCCCGGAAAAAAGGATGCCCCTGATGGAGATTTCTTCTCAAGGATAATGGTATTCGAGTCGTAGAATACGCTAAGATACGGCTTCCGGAACGGAGCTTTGGACGGTTGTTCAAACGGAAAAAAGTTAGACAGAGTTGTATAAAAGGAGTAATATTAGAATGATGAAGCTTGGAAGATATTTAAAAAAGCTCAAAAACAGTTACAAGGATAATCAGGGGGCATTTACTTTCTATATCATATTGAGAGTTCTTGTTCTGCTGACACTGATAAGAAACATTATCACCAGAAATTATGAAAGCGCAGCCATCTGTATCCTGGTGCTGATCTTATTCCTGATCCCGGCCTTTCTTGAGGATGTAATGGATGTATCCATACCTCCGGTCTTCAGGGGAATAATATTTGCCTTTATATTTGCAGCGGAGATACTGGGGGAGGTCAATCATTATTATGCAAGGATCCCCGGCTGGGATACGATGCTTCATACGATCAACGGATTTCTGTTTGCCGCAGTAGGTTTCTCCCTCGTCTATCTGCTCAACAGGGGGAGTAAAAACATAAATCTCACTCCGTTTTATCTGACTCTTGTAGCATTCTGTTTTTCCATGACAATAGGTGTATTATGGGAGTTCTTTGAGTGCGGCATGGATCTTCTTTTCAATGTGGATATGCAGAAGGATTTTATCGTACAGCAGTTTGGGACCATAACCCTTGATCCCGCTCAAAACGGAGCAGTTGTCCTGGTAAAGGACATCACCAGAACCGTGATCGAAACGGGAAGCGGGGAAACATATGTGATCGACGGCGGTTATCTTGATATAGGCATACTTGATACCATGAAGGATCTTCTAGTCAATCTGATCGGTGCTGTTGTTTTCTCTGCCATAGGTTATGTTTCCCTTAAAACATCAAAACAGAGCAAGATAGCCGAAAATCTTATGATAAAGCCTAAGTCATGAGTGGACCTGGGGGACGGGGTTTTGGGGTCATAAGTTGACATAATTCGGATTCTAGTACACCGAATAATAAATTTCTGGTACATTCACGCAGGATGATTGTTCATATGCAATGAAGCCGAATGAGGCAATGCGGGCATTGCCGATTGAGGATGAAGCAGCATATGGGCAATCAGACAAGCGAATGTGCCAGTTAATTAATATTCGGGGTACTAGGGATCTCGAAGATACTGGATTCATCTGATATATACTCCACAAGTCCTGCAAATGCGG
>CAMUZQ010000097.1 GCA_947165275.1 uncultured Lachnospiraceae bacterium
GATTGAGGGGTATGATGAACTAAGATTTATGAGGCTAGGCTGTCAAACTTCCGTGCCCTTGCGGACTGCCTTGACAACGGTCATCTGGGAGGAGCTGCGCTTGATGTATTCAGGACAGAGCCTCTTCCTGAAAACAGCAGATTGTGGAAGACCGAAAATCTTCTCATAACACCTCATATAGCGGGAAATCTCACATTGGATCATACCCTGAATAAGAATGTGGATATGTTTGTGGAGGATCTTGAAAACTACCTTTCCGGCAGACCTTTGAAAAATGCCGTGGACAGGAGCAGGGGATATTGAAAAAAACTTCTTGCAGTATGGAGGATATAGGTATACAATACCACTCATAAAAAGCAAAGGCGCTTGGAATGATCCGGGCGCTTTTTTATATTTATTCAGATAAATGCTTATATACACGACAACGGGGTCGCGGGGGGATCATATCCTCAGGCGGCCGTTTTTTATTTTAAGAGGAGGAGAGCATTATGGCAAAGGAATCTATCAGGGAAATCTACGGAAGTCTTGTATTCGGAGACAGGGTGATGCAGGAGAGACTGCCGAGGGACGTATACAGGGCTGTCAAGGCTACGGCAGAGAACGGAAGCCATCTGAAGCTTGATGTGGCCAACACGGTGGCAGCAGCCATGAAGGAATGGGCACTGGAAAACGGAGCTACACATTTCACTCACTGGTTTCAGCCTATGACGGGGCTGACTGCCGAGAAGCATGACAGCTTTATATATCCGGCCGGAAGCGGGGAGGTACTGCTCGAGTTCTCCGGCAAGGAGCTGGTCAAGGGAGAGCCGGATGCCTCAAGCTTTCCGTCAGGCGGACTCAGGGCAACCTTCGAAGCAAGGGGATATACAGCCTGGGATCCTTCGTCACCGGCCTTCGTGAAGGATGGAACTCTTTACATCCCGACTGCATTCTGTTCCTATGGCGGAGAAGCCCTTGATAAGAAAACTCCCCTTTTAAGGTCGATGGATGCCCTTTCTGATTCCGCGGTAAGAGTTCTTAAGCTTCTCGGAAAGGACGTAAAGAGAGTCAATACTACGATAGGCTCGGAGCAGGAATATTTTCTTGTGGATAAGGAGAAGTACCTTAAAAGAAAAGATCTCGTAATGTGCGGGAGGACCCTTATAGGGGCTCCGGCGCCCAAGGGACAGGAGATGGAGGATCACTACTTCGGCGTGCTCAAGCCCAAGGTGGCGGAGTTCATGCATGAGCTTGACAAGGAGCTCTGGAGACTGGGTGTACCTGCCAAGACAAAGCATAACGAGGTGGCTCCTGCCCAGCATGAGCTCGCTCCCGTGTTTGAAACGGCAAACGTATCGGTGGATCATAACCAGCTTACGATGGAGATAATGAAGAAGGTCGCCGACAAGTTCGGATATGCCTGTCTTCTGCATGAGAAGCCCTTCGACGGGATAAACGGTTCAGGCAAGCATAACAACTGGTCGATAAGCACGAATGAAGGCGAAAATCTGCTGGATCCGGGTAAGACTCCCCAGGACAACAAGCAGTTTCTGATATTCCTTATGGCGGTGATATCGGCTGTGGATGATTATGCGGATCTTCTCAGACTGTCAGTCGCGACTGCAGGAAATGATCACAGACTCGGAGCAAATGAAGCGCCTCCCGCTGTCATTTCCGTATTTGTCGGAGATGAGCTGGCTGCCGTGCTTAAGTCCATAGAGGAAGGGACTAAATATGACGGCTCCGGTGCCACGAAGATGAGCTGGGCCCATGTACTGCCCCATATCACCCAGGATACCACTGACAGGAACAGAACCTCACCGTTTGCATTTACGGGAAACAAGTTTGAATTCCGTATGCCGGGATCGTCGATCTCTGTAGCTCAGCCCAATATAGCGCTCAATACTGCTGTTGCGGAGGAGCTTGACAGGATATATGACAGACTTAAGGATGTGCCGGAGGATGAGCTTGAGGCTGCTGAGGATGAGCTTTTAAGAGATATGCTCAAGGAGCATAAGAGGGTCATATTCAACGGCAACGGGTATTCTGATGAGTGGATAGAGGAGGCCGAAAAGAGGGGACTGTACAATCTCAAGTCACTGCCCGACGCCATGCCTCATCTGCTGTCGGAAAAGAACAGGACGCTCTTTAAGAAGCATGAGGTTCTCTCGGATGCCGAGCTTGAGTCCAGATACGAGATATTCCTTGAAAATTATAACAAGGAGATACATATAGAAGCCCTTACTCTGCAGGAGATGATAAGAAAGGATTTCACACAGGGACTTGTTGCCTATATGAAGGATGTGACAAATGAGGCGCTTAAGAAAAAGCAGCTTCTTCCCTCGCTCACGATATCCTATGAATCGGACATAATAAATACCCTGGATGATACCTGCGAGATAATAGGAAACAAGATCCATCAGCTGAGAGACGACACCGAGAGGGCGGAAATGATCGAGGATGCTCTTGAGGCTGCAAGATTCTATCATGACGTGATACTTAAGGATATGGATGAGCTTCGTACCTTTGTGGACAAGGCTGAGAAGATAATACCTGACGGCTATCTGCCATATCCGACATACGGACAGATACTGTTTTCACTAAGGTGAGAGAGGCTTTTGCAACAGGAGGGATCAGAGCTGTGGATAACAGTAGATTTTGGAAAAGCAGGGATATGGAGCACGATGCCTGTGGTATCGGCACCATAGTCAATATCGACGGGCATAAGGACAGACAGGTACTGTCAGATGCACTGTCGATCGTGGAGAAGCTTGAACACAGGGCAGGGAAGGACGCCACCGGAAGGGTTGGAGACGGTGTAGGCATCCTGCTGCAGATATCGCACAGATTTTTCAGCAGGGTGCTGCCTGAGTCAGGCATAGAGATAAAGGATGAAGGAGACTACGGCATAGGTATGTTTTTCCTGCCGCCGGATAAGCTCAAAAGGACCTTTGCAAAAAGAATGATGCAGGTAATAACCGAAAAGGAGGGAATGAGACTCCTGGGCTGGAGACAGGTTCCGATCAGGCCCTCGATACTGGGAAATGCCGCAGCTGAATGCATGCCTGCCATAGAACAGTGCGTGATAGAGCGTCCGGCGAATGTCTCGAAAGGCATCGATTTTGACCGCAGACTGTATGTGGTCAGAAGGGAGTTCGAGCAGTCCTCGGAGGATACCTATATCTGTTCTCTTTCATCAAGAACGATAGTATATAAGGGGATGTTTCTCGTTGGACAGCTCAGGGAATTCTATGACGATCTGAGGGCCGGCGATCACGAGACCGCCATAGCCATAGTGCATTCAAGGTTTTCCACAAATACGACGCCTTCATGGAACAGAGCTCATCCCTACCGCATGATAGCCCATAACGGTGAGATAAATACCATAAGGGGGAATGCGGACAGGATGCTCGCCCGGGAGGAGACGATGAGGGCGGGTAAGCTTAAGGATGATATAGATAAAATATACCCTGTGATAGCAACGACCGGTTCTGATTCCGCAATGCTTGATAATACCCTGGAGTTCCTTTATATGAACGGCATGGACCTTCCCCTCGCGATGATGATAACCATACCCGAGCCCTGGAAGCATAATGAATACATGGAAAGGGAAAAGAAGGATTTCTATCATTACTATGCCACCATGATGGAGCCCTGGGACGGACCGGCCGCGATCATTTTTTCCGATGGTGAGATACTGGGAGCAACTCTTGACAGAAACGGGCTGAGGCCCTCCAGATACTATGTGACCGATGACGGGAGACTTATCCTCTCGTCGGAGGTGGGAGTGCTTGATATAGACCCGAAACATATAGTGAAGAAATCAAGGCTTGAGCCGGGAAGGATGCTCCTTGTGGATACCAGGCTGAAGAGGATCATTTCCGATGAGGAATGCAAGGAAAAATACGCAAGGAGTATGCCATATGGTGAGTGGATCGACAATAATCTGCTTCATCTTGCGACTCTGCCGATCCCAAATAAAAAGATCGAGACACATGATCAGAAGACAAGGGACAAGCTGTATAAGGCCTTCGGCTATACATATGAGGATGTAATGAAGCAGATACTGCCTATGGCTGAGAATGCCGTGGAGCCTACCGTATCCATGGGACATGATGTCCCTTTGGCGGTAATGTCAGATGATCATCAGCTTTTATTCGATTATTTCAAGCAGCTTTTTGCGCAGGTGACAAATCCGCCGATCGATTCACTTAGAGAAAAGGTTGTTACGGATACAACGGTCTATATCGGATCAGACGGGGACCTGCTGAATAATAAAAGCGATAACTGCGCTGTGCTGGAGGTGGATCATCCGATCCTGACCGGCGTGGACCTGATAAAGATAAAGGCACTTGACAAGCCCGGCTACAGGACCGGGACCGTGTCGATGCTTTATTATAAAAACACCTCTCTTGAAAAGGCGCTTGAGCAGCTCGATATCGCCGTCGACAGAGCGGTCGCCGAGGGAAAGAATATAATCGTGCTGTCTGACAGGGGGGTGGATGAAAACCATGTGCCGATACCCTCTCTTCTTGCTGTATCCTCGGTGGAGCAGCATCTTGTGCGTACAAAGAAGAGAACGGCGGTATCACTGATACTTGAGAGCGGAGAGCCGAGAGATGTGCATCAGATGGCCTCGCTGCTTGGGTTCGGCGCCAGGGCCATAAACCCTTATCTGGCGCATGAATGCATCGCTGAGCTTATCGACAAAGGGATACTTGATAAGGATTATCATACGGCCATAGACGACTATAACAAGGCTCTTTTGGGAGGAGTGGTCAAGATCGCCGCGAAGATGGGAATATCAACGATACAATCCTATCAGTCGGCCAGGATCTTTGAGGCTATAGGCCTTTCAAAGGAGCTGATCGACAGATGCTTCACGGGGACGGTGAGCCGTGTCGGCGGTATAGGTCTTTCGGAGATCGAAAGGGAGACGGCCTTCAGGCATGATCATGCCTTTGATCCTCTGGGACTTACTACCGATACTACCCTTGATTCTGTAGGATTTCACAGCTTAAGGTCGGGGAAGGATAAGGAGGATCATCTGTACAATCCCGAGACCATAGTAAATCTGCAGCAGGCAGTAAGAAATAATGATTATGAGCAGTTTAAGGTTTACACCGGGATGGTGGATGATGAGTCAAGACCGCATACCCTGAGAGGGCTGCTGGAGTTTATTCCGGTTAAGGATAGTGTGCCTCTTGAGGAGGTGGAGAGTGCTGACGAGCTCGTGAAAAGATTCCAGGTCGGAGCCATGTCATATGGTTCCCTGTCCAAAGAGGCTCATGAAACCATAGCTGTTGCAATGAACACTCTGGGCGGCAAGTCCAATACGGGCGAGGGCGGTGAGGATCCGGAAAGATTCGGTACCATGAGGAATTCTGCCGTGAAACAGGTGGCCTCAGGGAGATTCGGGGTCACATCGGCTTATCTGAATTCTGCGAGGGAGATACAGATAAAGATGGCTCAGGGAGCCAAGCCGGGGGAGGGTGGACACCTGCCGGGCAAAAAGGTATATCCCTGGGTTGCAAGGATCAGATGCTCTACTCCGGGAGTGGCGCTTATATCACCTCCGCCTCATCATGATATATATTCCATAGAGGATCTTGCAGAGCTGATCTATGATCTGAAAAATGCCAACAGGGATGCCAGGATATCGGTCAAGCTTGTGTCAGAGACAGGGGTAGGCACGATAGCATCAGGAGTGGCCAAGGCCGGAGCGGGACTGATCCTGATCTCCGGATATGACGGTGGGACAGGAGCGGCGCCCTATTCCTCGGTTCACGGGGCAGGACTTCCCTGGGAGCTGGGGGTTGCTGAAGCGCATCACAGTCTGATCGAAAACGGGCTCCGTGACAGGGTGGTGCTCGAGACGGACGGCAAGCTGATGTCCGGCAGAGATGTGGCGATAGCGGCCCTGCTGGGAGCAGAGGAGTTCGGATTCGCTACTGCTCCGCTTGTATGTATGGGCTGTATGATGATGAGAGTATGCTCCAAGGATACCTGTCCTGCCGGGATAGCGACACAGAACGCCGCATTGAGAAAGAGATTTTCCGGCAGACCTGAGTACATAATGAATTTCATGAGATTTATCGCTGAAGAGCTGCGTGAGATCATGGCAAAGCTGGGCTTCAGAAGGTTTGAAGACATGGTGGGCAGGAGCGACTGTCTTAAGGTAAGGGACAGGGCGTCTGGAGGCCGGGCGGGCAGTATCGATATGTCCTATATTCTGGATCCTGCATACGCAGAGGCTCCCAGGAGACATTTCGATAAGGACAGTCTCTATGATTTTCACACGGAACGTACTCCGGACGAGAGGATACTGCTCCCCATGCTTGAAAAAAACAAAAACACAGTGGAGCTTAGGGTCTCCAGTACGGACAGGGCTTTTGGGACCATATTCGGTTCTGAGATAACCAAAAGATACGGTCAGAATGTACTTAAGGAAGATACATATGTGATAAAAGCTTCAGGAGGCGGAGGACAGTCATTTGGCGCCTTTATTCCCCGGGGGGTTACGATCAGGCTTGAAGGGGATGCCAATGACGGTTTCGGAAAGGGCCTTTCCGGGGGAAAGCTTGTAGTGATTCCCCCTAAAGATATATCATTCAATGCTTCTGGGAATATCATAATCGGAAACGTTGCACTTTATGGCGCTACCTCCGGAAAGGCCTATATCTGCGGGATAGCAGGTGAACGTTTCTGCGTGAGAAATTCGGGAGCCACTGCTGTATGCGAGGGCGTGGGGGATCACGGGCTTGAATATATGACAGGAGGAAGAGCTGTAATACTCGGTTCTACCGGCAAGAATCTCGCTGCGGGCATGAGCGGGGGTATAGCCTATGTGCTGGATTCGGATCATATGCTGTACAGACGCATAAACAAGGACATGGTAAACATGGAAGAGCTGCATGATAAATATGATATAGAAGAGCTGAGAGCCATATTGAGTGATTATGAAATGGAGACCGGCTCTGAGCTTGCAAAAGGGATCCTGTCAGACTTTGAATCCTGCATACCTGATTTCAAGAAGATAATCCCGAGAGACTATCAGAAGATGCTTACAGCCATCGGCAGGTTTGAGGAACAGGGATTATCCCGTGAAAATGCGGAGCTGGAGGCCTTTAACGAGGTCACATCATAAAGCCGGATATTTCAGTTTTATTATTGAATGAAAGGAAAAGACGGGTCATGGGTAAGACAACGGGATTCATGGAATATAAAAGGTCTGATAATACGGATATTCCCGTGGAGGAGAGGATAAAAAGCTTCCGGGAATTTCATATCCAGCTGGATGATGATAAAAGGATGGAGCAGGGAGCCAGGTGCATGGACTGCGGGGTGCCTTTCTGCCAGTCAGCTATGAGGCTTAAGGGGATGGTCACAGGCTGTCCGCTGCATAATCTGATACCGGAATGGAATGATGCTCTTTATCACGGACAGGTGGAGCATGCTCTGTCAAGACTTATTAAGACAAGCAGTTTTCCGGAGTTTACAGGCAGAGTATGTCCTGCTCTTTGTGAGAAGGCATGCATCAACGGCGAACATGGAGATGCGGTGACTGTACATGATAATGAACTGTATATCATCGAGAAGGCCTTTGAGAGAGGTGAGATGAAGCCAAGGATCCCGGAAGTCAGAAGCGGAAAGAAGGTGGCGGTCATAGGATCGGGCCCCTCCGGACTTGCTGCAGCGGATGAGCTTAATCACAGAGGGCATCTGGTCACTGTGTATGAAAGGGATGACAGAGCAGGTGGGCTTCTCATGTATGGCATACCAAACATGAAGCTTGATAAGTCGGTCATAGATCGAAGAAGGAAGCTTATGGAGGAAGAAGGAGTTGCCTTCATTACCGGGGTCAATGTGGGAAAGGATGTATCTGCCGATGAGATCCTGAAGGAATATGATGCAGTGATCCTGTCCTGCGGCGCAAAGCAGGCCAGGGCTCTTAAGGGTGGGGATACGGAGAAGATACATGGTATTTATTATGCCGTTGATTTTCTGAAAAGCACAACAAAATCCCTTCTTGACCGGGAGGGCAGCATCAGGGACAGGGCAGCAGAGGATTTTTTAAGCGGCAGGGATTTTATTTCGGCAAAGGGCAGGAATGTGGTAGTCGTAGGCGGCGGGGATACAGGAAATGACTGCATAGGCACTGTGATAAGGCATGACTGCAGGTCAGTGACTGCGCTTGAGATGATGCCTGAGCCTCCTTTGGAGAGACCTGAGTCAAATCCCTGGCCTGAATGGCCCCGTGTATTGAAGACGGACTATGGCCATGAGGAGGCCATCAGGATCTTCGGCATGGATCCCAGGGTATATGAGACTACAGTGAAGGATTATATCACTGATAAAAAAGGGAATCTAAAGAAGATAATCATATCAAAAGTCTCTTTTGAAGGCAGGCAGATGAAGCTTGTAGAAGGATCAGAGCAGGAGATACCCTGTGATCTGCTGTTGATCGCCGCAGGCTTCACGGGCTGTGAGCATTATACAGCGGAGGCTTTTGGAGCTGAGCTTAATGAAAGAGGTGTGATCAGAACCGGAAACGGAAGCTTCCGCACCTCCAGGGACAGGGTGTTCACTGCGGGTGATATGCACCGCGGACAGTCTCTTGTAGTATGGGCCATAGCCGAGGGAAGAGCCTGTGCGGCAGAGGTGGATGAGTATCTTATGGGATATACGAATATAAGGAGCTGTTTATGAACCACTCCGGGATCTGATGCAGTGTTGGCCTGATGCGGGCAAGGCGGAAGAGAACACATAAGAGAGATGAAGTATGACTTCCTGTGCGAAAAATAGTGGCGCAGGAAGTCATACTTTATTGCGATTGTGTTTTTGGCTTGGAGGTGGTCATGTGTTTCTTTCGG